>JADHXE010000196.1 GCA_016783125.1 Anaerolineales bacterium | reverse complement strand
TGATAGATACGGTTGCGGGCTTTGCCGGTGATCTCCTGTAAAATGCCATGCTGCTCCAGTTTTTCCACTACCCGCTGCGCAGTCAAATAATTGCTGACCCCCAGCCCGGCTTGCAATTGCCGCACACTGATGATCGGCTGGCCAAAGAGAAAATCAACCGCCTGCATCAAACGCTGGCGTGCGCGCTCGCTTTGCAGTTGTTCCTGATACGCTGACCGCAGCCTGTCCAGCGATTCGGCCCGTTGCCTGGATTCATGTGCTTGTTCGGCCACACCTTTCAGGAAAAAGCCCAGCCAACTTTCCCAATCCCCATTTTGACTGACCGCCAGCAAGTGCCGATAGTATTCACTGCGATGAGCCTCGAAATAGGCGCTCAGATACAACAACGGCTGCGGCAGCAATCCCCAGGCACAAAGCAACAGCGATACCAGCAATCGCCCGACACGGCCATTGCCATCCAGGAAAGGATGAATGGCCTCGAACTGATAATGGATCAATCCCAGCCGTATCAACAGGGGTAAATCGGAAGGCGCGTGAATGAATTTCTCCAATTGGCCCAGGTTGGTGTGCATTTCATCTACTGGGGGCGGCACGTAGGTGGCAGTCTCAATCGTTGCTCCGGGCGCGCCGATCCAGTTCTGGCTGCGGCGGAATTCCCCCGGCGTCCAGAAATCACCGCGCACCCCTTCCATCAATCGTTGGTGAAGTTCCCACATCAAACGCAAACTCACCGGCAGCGTTTCCAGTCGCTCCAAACCATACTCCAAAGCGTATACGTAATTCTGCACTTCCTGAGCATCCGCACCCGGTTCCAGAAATATGAGTTGGGATGCTTCGTAGGTGTAGAGTTCGCGCAAGGTAGTGCGTGTGCCCTCAATGCGCGATGAAAGCACCGCTTCCCGCCGCACAAAGGATTTGACCATGATATGCGGATTGGGAAATGTCTCGCCAACTAGGGCCAACTGCGCCAAGTCTCGATCTGCTGAGGAGAGCAATCCGATCAGTTGGGGTGACCAGGTGATCTGCGGCGGTAAGGGCGCAGGCACAAAGGCCCAATAGCCGCTTTGGACGCGGACGAGGCGGCCCGGTGCTGATGGGGAAAACGCTTTTGGGTCCATATTATTCGCTAAAGTGTCAATAACTACATCGCTTGTTTATATTTTAGTTGAAAAGTGTAAATAAGAGAAGGCTTTATTTACACTTTTTATCCTCAGCAACGCTAAACCCACGATTTCAAATTCCAGATAGAGAATAAAGTTTGACGCCAAAGGCGAAAACGAACGGGAGATGGCTATTTTTTGACTACTTGGAATTAGTCCGATTTGTGATTTTTTCTGTCACAAATCGGGACATTTCTAAGTGGCTGTATATTCCTCCATAAATTTATTCAAGTGCCTTCTTGGGATGCCTGGGAGAATCTATATTCTGACACAATCTTTCCATCATCCCTCGCATATTTCCTCCATCCCGGTGAAAATTGATAAGCCCCCGAAGGGCGGCGGCGAAATCAAACCCCAGAGGATCGACATATGGTCCCAGGTTGGTTTTGAGCATTTTGAGGGGCTTTTTGTTTTAACGCAAGGGCCCAAAGATGCCAAGACGCTATCACAGAACTTTATAGAACTCTACGCCCCTGCGTCTCTGCGTTAAATTCACTCAATCCGTACCCACTCTGGAGCCGCCTTCTCAGCCGGCTCTCGCCCATAGAAAAGATCATCCAACCAAAGCGCAGCGCGGCGGAAAGCTCCTGAGCGTTGGATCCCCCAGCGGATGAAGTTGTGCGCCCAATTGTCTGGGTGCGAGTAGGGACAAACTGCCATGCAGCGCCCACAATCTGTGCCGACCGCATTCCAGTAGCGGAAGCAAGTATCGGGATCGATCTTCCAACGCATGGCGCCATCATATTCCTGGCGTTCATCAACGGGGATCGAACGGCTGGGGCAATTTACAGCACACTTCTTGCAGATATTGCAGAAATCGATCAGGGCAGCGTTCGGTTCACGATGATCAGGAATTAACTCTAGAGTTGTGGTGACCACGCCCAAGCGGACGCGCGGCCCTTGCTTGGGAGTCATCAGAATACTCATGCGTCCGATCTCCCCCAACCCGGCATCGCGGGCCACCAACGGTGCGATGAGGCGGTAATTGCCATCGATATGCGCACGCGCTTCAAAGCCCAACAACCTGATCACCTCGGCTAACTGCACCGCCACCCGCGCCGCCTCGACATATTGTTTGCCGGTCTCCATGGAAATGGATGCTTTGGGAGCCGTACCCACCATGTCGAAATCCATCTCAACGGTGAAAGCAACCGCATAACGATGCTCTACTGGGATTGTCGCGCCATATTCACCTGTGCCGCGCCCGATGTGGGAATATAAATGATAAGGCTGCAACGCTGTCACGCCAACATCCAAAGCACCGTAGTAGCGCGCCAACCCTTTGAGAAAAGCCGTTAGCTCCTCGGGTGTCTTCTTTGTTCGCTCTAATGCTACTGACCCGTCAACTGCCTCGCGCAGGGCGTGGGTCAGGAAAAAACTCCCGTCCATGGAGGCAAACTGATAGCGATTGGCGAACTTGGCATCCAGAGATAGCAGCCCCGGCATCTCACGCGTGCGTTCATCGGACTTCTTGTGCTCAGGGTGTTGGGCGTAGTAAGACTCATATTCAAGGGTGCCAGGCTTCAGACGCGCTCGGACAAACATGATCTCGCGTTCATCGAAACGCGTGTTGGGGAGGTCATTGCCAACCTCGACGCGGCCTATTGGGATGAAGAATAGGATGATCCCCACTACGATGGCAACCAACACAACTCCGAGTACTACAAGCTGCACAGAGGTCGGCAAGCTGGCCGCGAGGAAGAAGGTCATCGCTCCCAGGGCAGCAATGCCAAATGAGATATTCTTCGCCCGGCGCTCCCCCTCTGACAACGAAACCAAACCAAAAGCACCAAAAAATACAAAAACAATCAGGCCAATCAATAGAAGAAAGATGGTTGTTAGTGTCATGATCACCTATAATTTGTGATGAAATAAATTCAGTAGATCACAGTTTTGCCATTTTCAATGTCATTGCGAACGTAGCCGCCGCAGGCGCGCCGTTGGCGAGCGGAGTGCGGCAATCTCCTCGCTACGCCCTGCGGGCCTTCGGCCATGGGAGACTGCTTCGCTCCGCTCGCAGTGACAATAATTGCGATTATATCCCATGAAACTGATCCTCAACGCTGACGATTTAGGTTTCTCCCCCATTGTCAACCAGACCATTTTTGAATTATACAACCTGGGTCGGCTGACCAGCGCCAGCCTGGTTGCAAATATGCCCACCAGTCAGTTGGCATTGGACGAGATCAAAGATCACCCCAACCTGAGCGTGGGAATACATCTCAACCTCACCAAAGCTAAACCATTACTACCCGCTGCGTACATTCCCTCGCTTGTAAGACGCAATGGGAATTTTTATCCCGCGGCATTATTTTTTCCCCTTGCTCTGGCAGGGAGAATTTCCCAAACGGATGCAGAATCCGAGTGCCGCGCCCAAATCGAGTTTGCCCTGGAGGCCGGGCTGCAACCATCCCACTTGGACACACACAATCACTGGCACATGCTGCCTCGCTTCAACCAACTCATTCAGAAGTTGGCGCAAGAGTATAAAATCCCAAACATACGGCTGACAAGCCTGCGCCGTTCACTACTGCCTTCGCGTATCTGGTTGATTACCGCCATAGACAGAGATGTTCAGCTCCGCCAACCCATTTCACCACATTATTTGCTCGCCTTGGACGATTGGATGTGTATTTCAGGGAAACCGTGCCCTCTACTGTATCGTAAAACCCTGCAGAAATTATTGAACCACCCTGATGTGACCCTCGAGTTGGTGCTTCATCCTGGCCGCGCTTACGACCCCGAATTCCCCCCAGATACCATATCCCCCAAACGCCGCCAATGGGATTTCGATTTCGTATGCAGTCCGGAATTCGACTCCTGGCTGGAAACATTGCATGGGGAGATTATCCAATCCCGAAATATATTGTAGTAGAGGCAACACAAAAAGTCGCCCGCTCCTGCCTCTCGGATCAAAATATTGCCATTTCATCCAATCTATACTAGACTCTGCCCCGTTGAGAAATATATCAGGAACACGGTTCCTGCGAGGAACCGTGTTCCTAAAAAAGGAATAACCTATGGAATGGCTCGCTAACCCAGAAACCTGGATTGCACTACTAACTCTGACAGCCCTGGAAATCGTCCTGGGCATCGACAATATTATTTTTATTTCTATTCTGGCTGGGAAACTCCCCGTTGATCAGCAAAAGAAAGGCCGCCAGATCGGCCTGATCATGGCCATGCTCACGCGCATCTTGCTGCTCTTCTCTCTAGCCTGGCTCACCAAACTGACAAACCCCATCTTCCATGTTTTCGAGCATGGCGTATCAGGAAAAGACCTAATCTTGATCATCGGCGGTTTATTCTTGTTGGCCAAGAGCACGATAGAAATTCACGATAAATTGGAAGGCCATGAAGGCGGAGCATCCGCCAAGGTAAAAGCGTCTTTTACCGCCGTGATCGTGCAGATCATGCTGCTTGATATCGTCTTCTCATTAGATTCGGTCATCACTGCCGTGGGCATGGCCAATCAAATCGCGGTGATGGTGGCGGCAGTGATGATTGCCGTGCTGATCATGCTCTACGCTTCAGGGCCTATCAGCAATTATGTCAACGACCGGCCTACACTAAAAATACTGGCTCTGAGCTTCTTGCTGTTGATCGGTGTCAATCTGGTGGCTGAGGGGCTGCATTTCCACATCCCCAAGGGTTACACCTATTTTGCCATGGGTTTCTCATTCTTCGTTGAGATACTCAACCAGCAATTGCGCGACAAAAAAGAACATCCAGTAAAACTGCGCCAGGCTTATATAGAAGAAGAAACTGTATGAGTGAAACCAAACACCCTCTCAAACGGGCTACCGTCACGCTTGTCAATATTGCAACGGTGGGCTTGGTTTTAGTCGCGGCCCTTTTAGGGTGGGATCATCTCCAAACGAGAGGGGCAACCCAAACCCCCGCGGGGACTCTCCCCCCCGAGGCTTCCCCTACTCCCGAACCGGAGATTCAGACCGACGTTCAGGTTGGTCTGCCAGCCCTGACAGTCGATTCATCCCCAGCGGCCTCTGGTATCACGCGCATCGCTACTATGGATACCATAATCCCCACCCGGCCGCGCGTCGACGTGAGCACCTATACTGTTGAATTGGGCGACAGCCTCTTCAGCATCGCCGATCAGTTCAATCTCAAGGCAGAGACGATCTTATGGGGCAATTTCGATATCTTAGAGGACAACCCCCACCTGCTAAAGGCCGGACAAGAGCTCAATATTCTGCCCGTCAATGGCACCTACTACCTATGGCATGAGGGAGATAACTTTGGACAAGTGGCCGATTTCTTCAAAGTCGACCCGCGGGTGATCATCGAATATCCCGGAAACCGCTTTGACCTGACCGAAGCTACTGCCGAGAATCCCAACATCGAAGACAGCACATGGTTGATCGTACCCGGTGGTAAACGCGCCATCAAAGATTGGGGGCCGCCAGCCATCACCCGCGACAACCCTGCTTCGGCAGCCTTCTACGGCGCCGGACACTGCGGATCGGTATACGAGGGCGCTATCGGTACATTCACCTTCGTCTGGCCCACTACCAGCCACCAGATCTCCGGCTACAACTACGACCCTGTCGTCCACGCAGCCATCGATATTGGCGGCTCGGAAGGCAATGCTATCTATGCCATCGACAACGGTGTGGTCGTTTACGCCGGTTGGAGCGATTACGGCTATGGCTATCTGATCGTCATCGACCATGGCACCGGCTGGCAATCGGCCTATGCTCACCTGAGCGCGGTGGGTGTGTCCTGCGGGCAGAGCGTCTTCCAAGGAACCATGATTGGCGCCTTGGGGAATACTGGCCGTTCCAGTGGGGCACACTTGCACTTCGAAATGATCTATAATGGGGTCAAGGTCAATCCATTGAATTTCGTGCAGTGAAACGTAAGTATCAAGTGTCAAGTGCCATGTCTCACGTATCACGTTTTACGTTTCACGTTGCATTCCTATGAACTGGTATAAAGACACCCTTCAAATTCAGACACGCGGCAAGGGCTTATTCTCCTTTACCGATGCCATCAATGAGAAGATTCATGAGTGGGGCATTCAGGAAGGGATGTGCTTTCTATATCTCCAACACACCAGCGCTTCGATGGTTATCAGCGAAAGCTATGACCCCAGCGCGCGCATCGACCTGGAAGCCTTCATGGAACGACTGGCCCCGGAGAGCCAGTCCTGGCACCGCCACACGCTAGAGGGCCGCGACGATTCCCCTTCCCACATGCGCGCCATGCTCACCGACACCAGCCTGACCATCCCTATCGACGATGGTCGTCTGAGCTTAGGCACCTGGCAGGGAATCTATCTCTTCGAGCATCGGGGGCGCGGTCACCGCAGGCGGGTATTGTTACGATGTCTGAGCGTAAAATGAACAAACGGAAGAGCAAAATTAGTCATCTGTTTCCCTTCATGCTCATCATGTTTGGCGGGTTGATCCTGCTTGGCGTCTTGGGTTATGGTTATTGCATCCACATCATTACCAACCCTAATCCCGCTCCACTACCAGAGACAATTGCTGAACTATCCTTACAAACCCATGTCTTCGGAGCCCAGGCTGTGGATGAAATCAACCGTCTGCACAGCCTTGAATTCCCCCTCTCATCGGGAGCCGTGGGGATCTATGGAGCCCAAGGTCAGATCACCGTATGGGTCAGCGGCACGCCGACAAAATCGAGGGCTGCGCGCCTGACCAGCGATATGGAGATGCGCATCGCCGAGGGCAACTCTCCCTTTACGCCCCTCGGTACGCGAGATGATGAAGAGCGCTTGATTTACGAATTAGACGGTCTGGGACAGAAGCATTTTTATTTCCAATCCGGCAAACTGCTCATCTGGTTCGCCGCCGATCACGATATTGCTGAAGAAGTACTTGTTGAGACATTAAAGTTTTACCCGTAATCAAGCCCACAAAACGCGGTCAGCTGCTCGCCCTGAGACAAATCGCAGGGGCCGCGACCTGGTGTGTGAGGTACTAACGATGAACCCTTCCCACAGTTCTTCAAAATTATATATAACCCTTGCACTACTAGCGCTGATTCTCTTCACCGCCGCCTGCGTTCCCCCTACCCCAACAACCCTTTCCCCCCTGCCTACGATAACCCCAACCAGCGAGGCCGCCACACCCACGGACTGGATCACCGTTTATTTCACCGATCCCGACAGCCCGACGGCTGGCAGCTACCGCGGCGGCCCCGATGATGATCTGGCAGCGGCTATCGACGAGGCGCGTTTCAGCGTTGACGCGGCTGTATATCATCTAAATCTGTGGAGCATCCGCGATGCGCTGGTCGCTGCCCACCAGCGCGGGGTCACTGTGAGAGTGGTCACCGAAAGCGACAACCTGGATGAGATAGAAATCCAGGATTTGATCGATGCCGGCATCCCCGTGATCAGCGACCGCCGCGAGAGTTTGATGCACAACAAGTTCGTGATCATCGACGAGCATGAAGTCTGGACTGGCTCGATGAACTTCACCGTCAACGGGGCCTACAAAAATGACAACAACCTGCTCAAGATACGCTCCTCCCGGCTGGCAGAAAACTATATCACCGAATTTGAGGAGATGCTCGTTGATGATTTCTTCGGCGATTACGTTGTCGAGAATACTCCTCACCCCTCTCTGGATATTGAGGGCATTCGCCTTGACACCTACTTCTCCCCCGATGATGGTACTGCCGATGAGATCATCGACATCATTCTGAGCACCGAAGAGAGCATTTATTTCCTGGCCTTTTCCTTCACATCAGATGATATCGCCGCAGCGCTCATTCAACAAGCTGATCAAGGCGTCACTGTATCCGGCGTATTCGAGGAAGGGCAGTACCGCTCCAACCGCGGCACGGAATATGACAACCTGCGCGAGGCCGGGCTGGATGTGCGTCTGGATGGCAACAATCGCAACATGCACCATAAGCTTTTCATCATCGATGGTGAAATCGTTATCACCGGTTCGTACAACTTCAGCCGCAGCGCCGAAGAGCGCAATGATGAGAACACGTTAGTGATCTACAACGCCGAGATCGCCGAATTATTCCTAAAGGAATTCGATCGCGTATTCGAAAAAACAAAGCAAGAGTAAAAGATCGGGTATTCGTTATTGGATATTCGGAATCTGATTTCCTAATACCAAATACCCAATATCTTCTACCGTATTTAAAGCAGTGAGGTAAATATGACCTTCTACAACCCCAACCAGCGCCAACCAAAAGAACTCGTCCCCGGCATCAACGCACGTACATTTTGGGGCGAAAAGATGCTACTCGCGGTCGTTGATCTCGACCCCAACTCACATCTCCCTCTTCACAGCCATCCCCACGAACAAGTTGGCACTGTCATCCAGGGCCAAATGGAGATGACCATCGATGATGAAACTCGGCTGCTCCAACCCGGAGATGTGTACGTTATCCCCGGCGGTGTAGAGCACGAAGCCCGCACCTTTGATGAACCTGTCAAAGTCGTTGATATCTTCAGCCCGGTTCGGGATGAGTACAAATACTAAATAAATGTGGCTCTTTGGCACTTGGCGTGGAGCTTCCCAGATTTGGGGGTGAGCGGGGTGTTCCACACCCCGCGCACCCCCAACTCTGGGAAGCT
>JADHXE010000195.1 GCA_016783125.1 Anaerolineales bacterium | reverse complement strand
GGTTCCACTCTCATTCAAAACATCAAGAACAAGGTGAGACATCGTAGTGCGACCTAACTCTTTGAGAATCATCGCTTGCAACCCTCCCCACCGGTTTCGAACAGGGCAGTTCTCAGCCAGTGGACATTCTTCTTTATCTTTTAAACAATCTGAGATCAGAACAGGGCCATCCATGACCTCAACAATATCACGCAAAGTGATCTCATCAGCGGGACGCGCTAATTGCAAGCCCCCCTTTGGGCCTGGAAAAGTTTCAATCAGATTTGCCTGGGACAGTTGAGCGATTATGCGGTGCAGAAACGCCTGTGGAACCAAGGTTTCATCTTGGATGGCTTTTGTTGAGAGGCGCGTCCCTAACGGATGCATTGCCAATGACAGCACAACCCTGACTGCGTAATCTGTTTTTCGATTGATCCGGAATATAGACATCAGGCCCTAAACCGCCGATATTGTTTACCAAAATGGTAAACGTTTTGAGGCTTCTCCCCAATGATGAATGTCACTTATTTTATATGAATATACTCATAATTCCACACCTGATCTTCGATGGTCTGATGCACCATCTGGCAGCTTTAGCACTACCCTTGTGTACTCCCCTGGTTTGCTTTCAACCTTCAATGACCCGCCGATTACAGCCATCATCGTGCTGTGCAGTTCTAACCCATGACCAGTGCCCCTCGGCTCACTTCTCTCCAAGCCCCCGCCGTTATCTTCGATAATAACCATCGGGCCTTTCTCCCAACCAATAGCAATTTGCAGATCCAGCGGTTGAGCGGCAACGCGCCCATGTTGGGCTGCGTTGCGGATGGCCTCCCTGGCAGCATAAAATAGCACTTCGGCAGATAATAAAGGAAGCGCCTGACACTTTTCTTCTACATCAGGGGGTACCTGCCATCGGACTCCGTCAAAAGCGCCGCTCAACTCTTCATCGACGGAACGACGCAAAGCAGCCAGAACCCCCAGCTCTCCCACTTGCGGCGCAGTGACTGAGGGGGATTTTCGCAGCAATTCAGCGATCTGGTGGTGAATACCGCTAAGGTCTTTGACCGTCGTCGAGCGATCCGCTCCCCCGCTGCTCAACTCCAGCATGGCGGCGTGCAGTTGAGGCAAGATTTCGTCATGCAATACCCTACGAGTACGCCGATCGAGCACCTGCCCTTCGGCCATTTGTTGGCGTTGTAAAACCATCAACCGTTGGGCCATCTCCGCGCTGGCATAGGTGTCGATTAGCCTTTCCCCCGTTGTCCGGGCAATGTCGATTTCATCTTGGGCGTAGAGACCCCCATCGAGCTTAGGCCCAAGGTACAGGACTCCTATCAAGCCGCGCGCACTCCACAAAGGCACAGCCCAAACCCAAACCCCGTCCGTGGCGCGGTGCAAGGGAACACCGATCTGCTCCGGGGACTCCAGGATTCCTCCCAAGGCTGGAATTTCGTCCAGCATACTCCCTTGTGGATAAATCAAAGGCTCTTCCATTAAAGCAGCCATTGAACCTAAAGGCATCAGCACTGCTCTTTGCAACCCCAGCACATCTGCACAAAGCGCCTGAAAGGGTAATAACACATCCACATCGTCGGATGATTGAGAAATCAAGCGCTCAAAAACACCCTGACCGGAAACGAAGGGGCGCAGGCTTGCCATATAACGTTCCCGCTCCTGAAACGACCGCCAGCTTAGCAGAGCCAAGAAAGCGATCATCAGCAGTCCGCTCAGCAGAACAACGTAAATTGGGCTGGCTGCGAACTCCAGACTCCCTGCCATCACAACGGCGAAGCCCCCTGCCAGGATCACCGCCCGCCGCCAATAGCGCGCCAGGCCACGCCGGGGCAGGCTTTTTCCAGTGAAGATTTCATAGAAGGCCACAGCCTGACCCATCAGAATTACTGAAATGGCAATGAGTGCAGCGATCACTAAATCGAACCAGGCAATGGAGGTGGACATGCCGCGGTAATCAGCCGGAAGGCGCGTGTTACGAATGACCCAAAGCATGGCCGCGGCGACAAGAAGAGAAACGATGATTTGGGTGAAGGTGGCAGCCATCAACCAGGGCCGGGCGCGCCTCCGGGCTTGATCCCCCATAATTCGCACAGACGGCGCCGGATGCCGTAAGACGTCTAGTGAAAGCACAATACAAACAAAGATGTAGAAGGGGTAAACTAAAACCAGAACCGGGATGCCGCTCAACGAGATTGTGGAAGTCAGTTCGAATTGTGGTATTTGAGAAAAAGACGGCAGTGGATTGGCAAAAATCATCAGCACAACGACGACGATCGCCAGGATGCTGGCGAATACAAACCAGTACCAATGCCGGCGATAGAGACGCGTCATAGATCCCTGCCAGAATCCCGCAAACCACAGCATGACGATATACCAGGCATAAGGGATAGTCACGACGGGCACCCAGCCGACATGCCACCAGAAGTCAAGACTCTGGCTAAAAATAGCTAATCCATGATCCAGAATGATCGAATGGCTCAGGAAGAAAATTCCCCCAGCACTAATTCCCCGGCGACCAACCATAAACCCCAATCGCGGCGCTGCGCGTTGAGCACCACGGTGAAGCCCAACCAGAGCAGCACGATGGTATTGAAAAGAGAGACGGCCATGATGGCCCAGTTGAGGAGCCAGTTTTCGGTCATCAATTGCAAGTGGCAAGTTGCTAATACCCAATATCTAATATCTGGCAGCCTAATGGATAATGGATATTAGATATTAGACATTAGATATTGGTCACTCATCCCATTCCAGAAAACACCCCGCCTGGATGATGAGGGCGGCGCGGGTGCGGGCGACTTTCTCGTCGGTGGGGGAGTCTTTGAGGCCCCAAATGGTGTAGATCTGCCCATTGACGCGGCTGATGGTGTGTTTATCGCGAAAGCCTAACTTGGCGGCGATTTGTTCATTGGTCATGCCCTGGGCCAGCATCCGGGCGACAACTTGCTCGTTGGGCTCTAACAAAGCCATGGGGTCATGCTGATCCTTTTGATGAACTTCGTGGACACGGGCTTCGATGTCGGGATCAATGAAACTGCGGCCCGCCACGGCATCTTGCAGAAGGGGCAGGATCATCTCTGGCAATAAGTAGTTCGACTTGCGCACATAGGCATAGTGACTCAGTATGCCCGACTTGCGGAAATCTCGATAATAGGCATCATCATCCTGGATCGAATAGAACACCACTGGTAGACGTGGAAACTCGCGTCGGATCGCCACGGCTGATTGAATGCCGTGCATTTCTCCTGCCAAGTGAACATCCATCAGAATGACGTCTAAAAGACTTCCGATGTTTTCTGAAACATCGGAAGTCTGAAGGCAAAAATCTAGCGCGTCTTCACCGCTTTCACAATCATGAACCACCTGGACATCAGCGGTAGTTTCCAGGCCGGATTTCAGCGCGTTTCGCAGCTTGGGGTTATCTTCGACGATGAGGAGTTTTAGCATGGGCGGGTAGGGAATAGGGGAGTAGGGTAGACAGGTAAACAAAGTATACACGGGAATCACCCTTATATCCTTGCTGCCTATGTTAACTTAGCGAGGAAAGCCGAAATTTGGGGGTGCAGGTGGGGTGCGCTTTGCGTCCCTTCGGGAACCCCACCTGCACCCCCAAATTTCGAGTTTCTTGCTTGAAATGTGACACACTCAATTCGTTTTATTCGAAATTCGTTGTTGTGTGCCTGAGTAGATACCACGGCTCTTTCTTATCTAAATAGCAAGGGAATCACCACAACCAGGAACAAGCCCCAAAATACATAGGCGTTAGTCGCATAGCTGAAGACCTGCTGCAAGGATTCAATCCACTTATCCCGGCCATCTTTGAACTGCTTGACTATCAGGGCAATCAAAACACCGATGTTGATGGTATTCCAACCGATGATGGTCAGGCGATTGACCGTGATGCCCCATTGCACCGTCCGATAGACTGTCGCGGACATGGCATAGATACTAATCAAAGCTCCCAGAATGGCTACAGCCAGAATGCCAGAACGCAGCCAGATTTGCATTGATTGAGAGAGATCATTTTTCCGGATGGGGGTTGCGCCCATCAACAAACCCATAATCGCGAATAGCATAATGTTATAGACGATGAGCACATCACGCTGATTGAAAGGCTCCATGAAGTTGAAGGGGATCACGAAAACATAGATCACTAAAACAGCCAGGGTGAGAGGGAGCAAGAGGCGCATCATGGTGGCGATGAATTTACTCAATCCCTGGGTGAAATCCTGTCCACCTGGCGCGACTGTAGGATCGTATATTGTTGCGACAGCTAAGGTTGGCAGCAAACCATATCCTCCGGCAATGATCAAGCGCATCCACAAATCGGGGATATTCACGTTCAAGGCAGCAAACATGCCAAAAGTGATCCCGCCAAGAACTGCCCCAAAGATCAAATAAAGACCGGCAGTGATCATCGCCTCGATGGATTTAATCAAAAAGGCGAAACGATCCTTGGAAGTGGAACCCCAGCCTAATACTGCAATCCCGAGCGTGATCCAGGCCATCAAGGGCAAATGCAGGGCCATCAGATCCAAATAGCGAGT
The DNA here is from genome assembly GCA_016783125.1 of Anaerolineales bacterium. Lineage (GTDB taxonomy): Bacteria > Chloroflexota > Anaerolineae > Anaerolineales > UBA11858 > NIOZ-UU35. The sequence continues at coordinate 4,250 of JADHXE010000195.1, read as the reverse complement.
TTGGAATATACCAGTCAATCCTGGAGAGACCAAGAAGACATATAACCCTGCTAAGATCAGGCCAACCACAATCAAAACAGCCCGGCGGTAATGCTGCTTTGCTGTCCCAGCGAGAAAGGCCACACTGAAAATTGTGGCAATGGGGGCCCAAAACATCACCAGATAAGGCAGATGGTCGAGGAATAATGGGCCGTCTGTATCGGTGATCAGCCAGAAAAACAGGCCGGTAATGATACTCAAAGGGATGGCCAGCTTCCAATTGACACCAGCTTTCTTCTCTCTAGCCTCGATTGGTACGGCCTGCTGCAAACGATAGTACCAGGCCGCCAGCAAGACATTCTCCGGCATCTCCTCATAAGCAGCCAAGAGGTCAGATTGGAATGCCGCGCTCTCACCGCGTTCCAACACCTCTTGATAGAGAGATTCCATTTGTTTTGGATCTTCGCTGGCGATTCGAATATCTTGAAGGTATTTCATCTTTCGCCTCCTAAAAAAAACCTTGTTCTGTTTGATGCCGTTTTTTATGCAGTCAATTGAAGATTTACAAATTGTTGCCACTATAACTCGGCGATTGAAATCACAGCGACATTTGCGAAACCTGCCTGCGTAGGTTGGAATCCAGTCGCTGCGCTCGCTCGCTTTGCGCACCTACGGTGTGCGCGCCCTTGGCGTGCGTGCCTTCGGCAAGGGCGACTTCACAAGCGTTGCTGTGACTTCCAGCCGCCGAATATGAGTAATGGGAATGAACAGATAAGATCAGGGTATCAAAGCCCAAGGCCGACGTCAAGCACCTGAGTGCTTAAAATTCGGGACTCAAGCGGTGGATTTTGTGACACCCGATTCATACAATGGGGGCTATGAAAGTAAAAATGATCCTCCCCGCCCTGACCGAAGCCAAATCCCCATTCTTCCGGCCAATCAAGTATTCGCTCTTTCCCCCGCTTGGTCTGGCGACCCTGGCAGCCCATCTGCCTCCAGATTGGGATATCGAGATCGTGGATGAGCACGTTGAAACCCTGCGCATCGACGATGAACCTGATCTGGTGGTGATCCAGGTTTATATCACCAATGCCTACCGCGCTTACGAGATCGCTGACCATTATCGGGCTCGAGGAGCTTATGTCTGTTTGGGTGGGTTGCACGTGACTTCATTGCCAGGTGAAGCCGCCCAACACGCCAACACGATCTTCATCGGCCCTGGGGAGGACACCTGGCCGAAATTCTTGGCCGATTACCAGACCTGGTTCCCAAAGAAGGCGTATCGCTCTCATGATCGCAGCCTGATCGGCGCGCCCCCTCCCCGGCGTGACCTCATCAAGAGGCATCTTTACCTGGTGCCCAACTCCATCGTGGTTTCACGCGGCTGCCCGCATCACTGCGACTTCTGCTACAAAGAATCCTTTTTTCAAGGCGGCAAATCCTTCTATACGCAGAGCGTGGACGCGGCCTTGGGTGAAATCGAATCTCTGCCCGGACGGCATCTCTATTTCCTCGATGACCATCTTTTTGGGAACCCCCGTTTCGCTGCAGCCCTCTTCGATGGGATGCGCGGCATGGGGTGCTTATGGCAGGCCGCGGCGACGGTAAATTCCGTGCTTCGCCCGGGCTTACTAGAAAAAGCCGTCGAGGCCGGATTGCGCAGCTTGTTTGTTGGATTCGAAACGCTGCATCCCGGCAATCTAGAGCAAGAGCACAAAATGCAAAATTTCAATACTCCACGATATAAGCTCCAAAGCCCGTCCTCGGGCGACCCGAGGACGGGTCTAGGAGCGGAGAAAATCCGTGCTCGCCATAGGCGTTCTACGCATACGTGGAATCCGTGTACAATCTATGAACGCGCCATTCGGCGTTTGCACGATCTCGGCGTGATGATCAACGCCAGCTTCGTCTTCGGCATGGATCACGATGATGAAAGCGTCTTCGAGCGCACCGTGGCATGGGCCATCAAGCAAGGCATCGAAACCGCCACCTTCCACATCCTGACCCCCTATCCAGGCACGGCCCTTCACCAACGCTTATCAGCCCATGGGCGCATCACCAGTCAGAATTGGGATCTCTACGACACGCGCCACGCCGTCTTCCAACCGGCCAGGATGAGCGCCGAAACGCTCGAAGCCGGATACTGGGGGGCCTATCGAGATTTCTATCAGTGGGGGTCGATCTTCAAAGGAGCCTTGGCAAAGGATCAATGGAGTCAGCGGCTGAGGCATATGGCTTATTCTGGGGGATGGAAAAAGTTCAAGCCGTTTTGGGATTGGGTGATCCGCGCCAAAAGGGTGGGGAATTTCATCCCATTGCTTGAGACGATTCTGCGAAGCACTTCTTCATCCCAAAGACAGGGGACGTTCATTCAAAGTTTAGGTGGGTCAACTGTACCCCAAGGCGATACCCGTCCCGCGGCGGATGCCCGTTAAAACTCAATGCCTGGCATTTTCGGTTGCCAGGCATTGTTCAATTATTTCAGTTGGTTCGCTCGCCGTTAGGCCCGCTCAACTGTCACTGGCTTATTGTGCAGCAAGATATCGCTGGCATTGTCGAAAACATTAGAGACAAATCTCTCAGGGATATCAACTAATGTGTCATGATCTTGAATGAATATCTTGCCAATGGTTTTTCCGGGAATATCAGCAACAGAAGCAATCGTTCCCACGATATCTTGTGGGCGGACACCCTGCTTTTTGCCGCGGTCGATTTTCAATCGCACCATGCCGGTTTCATGGGATCTTTTGCCGGGCTTATAGCCATTATTTCGGCCATTTCGTTTCGTTTCCGGCCTTTGCTTTCCCGATTTAATATCTCGCACTTTGCTAATCGCAGCAATCGGGCGCTGTTTTTCCTCGGCGCGGGCCAACTTGAGCGCCACTGCGGCAATCTCTAAGGGGTCATTGCCGGCTGCTACCAAACTATCTACAATCTCATGTTCTCGATTACAGCGACCGCGCTTCAACCACATATCCACCTGATTTAATAATTTTTCTTCACGATGCTGCTGGATTGCTTCTGGGGTCGGCAAGGTTGCTTTGGTAATTTTTTGACGGGTATATTTTTCAATCCTGCCCAAGCACCATAGTTCAGCGGGAGTGATCAGGGTAATGGCAATGCCAGTTTTCCCTGCACGACCGGTGCGGCCAACACGATGAACGTAGGATTCGGAGTCCTGCGGCAAGTCGAAATTAATGACATGGGAAATATCGTCGATGTCCAAACCGCGGGCGGCCACATCAGTAGCGGACAAGACTTTGGTCTGGTTATCACGGAAACGTTTGAGCACCTGAATGCGCGCGCCCTGACTCAGATCACCATTCAAGGCTTCGGCAAAGAAGCCGCGTTGAGTCAACTCACTGGCTAATTTTCCGCTGCCAATCCGTGTTTTTGTAAAAATCAGCGCGCTGGTGATTTCTTCGACTTCAAACAAGCGCGTGAGCGCAGCCAGCTTATCCTTTTCATTGACCAGATAATAGCGCTGCTCCGTGCTTGCCACGGTCATATGTTTGCGTTCGATGGTCACTGATTGGGGATCACGCATATACTTCCCCGCCAGGCGACGGATCGGCGCAGGCAAGGTCGCTGAGAAGAGCGCTGTCTGCCGGGAGGATGGCGTTTCATTCAGAATGGCCTCGATATCATCAATAAAGCCCATGCTGAGCATTTCGTCGGCTTCATCGAGCACAACCGTTTGAACACCGCTGAGATCAAGATCCCCTCGTTTGATCAAATCAAGCAGCCGCCCTGGGGTACCGACAACTACATCCAAACCTTTTTTGATGCGTTTAATTTGCCGCGCATAGGGCTGACCGCCATAAACCGCCAGCACGCGTGCACGCCGGTGTTGACCATAATCATAAAATGCACTGGCGACCTGCATAGCCAACTCACGTGTGGGGGCCAGCACCAGACATTTAATAGCACTCTGATCGAGTTCCAGGTTATGCAGCACAGGCAGGGCAAATGCGGCAGTTTTACCCGTTCCCGTTTGGGCTTGCCCGATGACATCCTTACCGGCAAGCATCAACGGAATCATTGCAGATTGAATTGGTGTAGGGGTGGTGTAGCCGAGTTCGGCTACGGCCTGCTCCAGTTGAGGATGCAGGTTTAAATCTTTAAACTCACTGTTCACTTTTGGTCTCCTGTTTTTCAGCCCAAGCCGTAGGAGGCCGAAAAAAGGGTGTGTGCAGGGGGCTGCAGCCCCCTGCACACACCCTTTTTTCGGGATTTTCCCTGCTTGGCTGAATAGTTACGTTTACGTTTTG
>JADHXE010000194.1 GCA_016783125.1 Anaerolineales bacterium | reverse complement strand
GCCGTTCCGTTTTTGTGACTGGCAATCATCCTCACCTGAACTCATTGTATTGAGCAAGGCAGGGTACGATTTGATCAGACCGAATTTATCCAGAACTTCAAAGTACGATTGAGCAGAGTCTTCGCTATGGGCCAACGGATCTAAGATGTAGAACAGGAATTGTCCCATTATGATTTCTTCCCCTATCCCAGCATCCCAATCGCGCAGCTTGCCGTGGATGTCAGTCACGTAATCGGTTGGTTCTGTGCCAACGATTGGGATCAACTCTGTTGATGCGGTGATATAAACCAGATCTATTGCTAATTCAGGCATAAAGTGCCTCCGTTTTCTATTGTGGTGGATGGTTGTTCCATCCGGGCGGCATAGCGTCCCGGTTGATTAGATTTACGATTCATCAGGGTGAGCCTGCTCTGCCTGGGGTGCGTCATTGGTGATCGCCAGGTATGTTTCTCCCAGCGTTTGACCAGCAGATGTAATCGAGAACGTGTACTGCCCGGGATGGTCGAAAGAAAAATCTTCCTTGACCAGGATGTTGTGTGCGTGACTTTCACCGACAGTGATATCGGCGGAGAACACGTCAATGCTTTTTTCACCGCCTTCGCGTCCCGCCTGTATGGTGATCGGATACGTGCCCGGTTCTGCCAGAAGGCGGGCGAAAAGCGTAAAGTTGTGCGTTCCGGGAAGTTGAGCGAAGTGGATATTATTGAACACATCGACGACAGTCGGGCGTTCGCCCATTCCCATCGTGACGTATTCGCAGGTGGCGAATATATTTGTTACAGGTGTTTTCATAGATGAATTCCTTTCAAGGTTCTCTTGATTTTGGGTGTTGAAAGCGGTTAGAATATATTGCGCATAACAAACATTAAATGCGGTATAATTAGGATTGACCGCATATAATACCTGTTTTTGGGCTGTTTAGCCCGAAAAATAACCGCACATAAGTGCGAAGGGAGAGAGTCTTGCAGACTCCAGAGAGCATCAAAGCATATGAAAGCTACATAAAAACTCACCCCTTACCCGGCAAAAAGCGTATCGCTGCGGAGAATACCCGCGCCGCCTACGTGCTTGACCTGACCCTGTTCGCACGCTGGTTCGAGGACACCACCGAGCAGGACTTTGCTCCGGCGTCCATCACTCGCGAGGAGATCCAGGACTATATTGCCCATCTGCGCACCGTCCAGGATGCGGCTGTCAACACCGTAAAGCGCAAGTACGCCAGCATTCGTTCTTTCTACCAGTGGGCGATTGCAACCGGCCAGGCGCAGTACAATGAGAGCAATGGTGTTGCCCTGCCTTCTGAGCAGCGCTTGGCCCCCGAAGGGTTGGATCGCCCCCAGCGTGCTGCTGTGCGGCGAGTGTTCAATACGCCCCCGAAAAATACCCCCACGGCCGGGTTGCGCCAGGTGCGGGATCGCGCTATCGTTTTCGTGATGATGTACGCGGGCCTGCGTATCTCTGAGATCGAGAATTTACGCCTGGGGGATGTAGTCTTGCGAGATAAGAGCGGAGAGTTGGATATCCGTTCAGGGAAGGGCGACAAAGACCGCACTGTTGCGCTGCCGTTGGAAGCGCGCCAGGCACTCGAGGAATGGCTTGATTTGCGCCCAGAGTGCGAGCACGATTTCACCTTCACCGTGATCCGGAAAGGCCATCGCCCCCTGGGAAGGCGGGCTATGCAGGAGATGGTGGTGGATGTTGGTCGCCAGGCTGAACTGGATATTGCCGGAATCCGTCTGACACCCCATTTGCTTCGTCACACGGCCGTTTATTTGTGGCGTGAAGAGAATGATCCCTTTGTGGTAGCCGCTCAAATGGGACACAAGGATATCAACACCACCATGCGCTACGGACGTCCTTCTGGGAAGGATTTGCGCCGGGCTGCGGCCAAGATAGGATAGAATAAGTTGTGTCGCCTCTCATAAACGATTACTGAAACAGAGAAACAGCCATGAAAAGATCGAGCGAATATAACCATATCCAGAAAGGTATCACCCGACCAATCCTGTTGATTGCTGCCATAATCTTTTTGGTTATGGCTTATGTTATTCGGGAGACGCCTCCACTCGTGCCTGTGTTACTGGCGTCGGCACTTGTCTGTGTACTCCTCGCGTTCGCTTTCGGAACGCTGACAGTGAAAGACGAGGGAGACCGGCTGGCAGTGCGCTTTGGCCCCCTACCGGTTTTCAAGAAGCACATCCCGTATGCTGAGATCACTGGAATAGAGCAAACTCGCTCGACCTTTCTCGCCGGGTGGGGCATCCACTGGACGCTCAGAGGCTGGCTCTGGAATATTAGTGGATTTGACTGCGTGTGGATTGAAACCGGTAAAACAAGCACATTGATTGGCACAGATGAGCCGGAAAGGCTTGTGACCTTCCTGCAAGGCAGGATTGATCGTGGTTCAAAAGAGAATGATGGATAAGGAATATCGCGATGGTCTTTATATTTTTCCTTCTCATGGGCAGTTTGCTCCAGAGATTTGTATCCCTGCCGAGAAGTGAGAGCAGTTGAGATATTGTTGAGACAAGAACATGCTATAGTCAGAAATACGAATAACGTACCCTAATCAATGGCTGATCAATGAGAACTTTAGCGAGAGATTACTCGATGAATATTTGGAGAATGAAGAATGGGTAACTTACTGATTCAATATTACTCCCAAACTGGTCGAACCCAGCAAATGGCCGAACTGGTTGCCGAAGGCGCGGCTCGCGTGGACGGAATTGACTTGCGCTTGAAAACCGTGGGCGATTCGACCTTCGACGACCTATTCTGGATGGATGGTATAGCCCTTGGCGCGCCGACTCATCTTGGCTCGATCCCCTGGGAATTGAAGAAATTCTGGGACGAGGCTGTCAGCACCGTCTGGGGCAAGATTGATGGCAAGTTTGGCTGCGCGTTCTCGTTAGCCGGTGGTCTGGGCGGTGGGCCGGAACTGACCTGCCTGGGGCTGTTGACCATCCTGATGAACTACGGCATCATGGCTTTTGGTGTGACCGATTACGTTGCCCCACTTCGGACCCTGCATTACGGAGCTGCTCTCCCCGGCGCGCCGCGCACCCAGGATGAGAAGGATATCTGTATTCGGTTGGGGCAAAGATTAGCGGAGTTTGTATCGTATTATGTCGATGGGGTTGAATCAAATCACCCAAATAAGGTAACTTACAAACGATTTGTGTAAAACACGAATATATGCTGGTTATTTTCTCGGATGGGGGAATGAACAAATTCTGTCAGGTTGAATTTGGGTAATTTAGGGGCGAGCTAATCCTACATAATCGCTATCGTTTGCCAATAAGAAAAAAGATGGTGAGAGAGGGAAGCGAGACCCTCTCTCATATGCAAGCGGATAGCCTACACAGGTGTGCGGCGTGTTCTGAAGTGTGAGCGATGGCGGGATTGTCGATTGAGTTGACTATTGCGCTGATTGTGTGGTGAAGCTTTGCGCCTGCGGGTTGGCAGAGTGCCTTTCCCCGAAGGTTTTACTTTCTTCACTAACATAATGATCGCAGTGATCAAACCGATAGCGATCAAGACGCACACAACAGCGAATGCAATCGCAACGATATTCAGAAATGTACCGAGCATGTTGAGCGTATCCATGGGATTTACCTCCGTTGATGATTGGACGGGGGACGGCAGACGGATGACAGGGAATTCCAGTCTTCGATCTTCCATCCTCGGTCTGACAAAAAAGGGTTTGAGAGAGGGCGTGTGATTAGCAGCCCTCTCTCGCGAAGGCGATTGGCCTTCGTGTGTCTTCTTCTTCGCACTGCCTCTGACTAAAGCCGTCAGACCGCAGGGCAGCGAAAAAAAGAAGACTTTATCTGCGCAGTGCAGGAAGTCTCCCGTCGCGTGCGGCGCGGTCATACGGGTGTAGCCATAAGGAGGAGAGGAGAAGATTGGGGAGCGTCACTTCCCCAAGTCCCCTTGGATGGGAGCGACCCATCAGTACCCGTTTTCGGGTACGCCGATTGGCTAAGACACCTGGTAGCCATAGTTAGTTGATCAGGTTCTTACAAGGGGGAAATTCAGTGTTCAGTATGCAGTAAAGCAGGAAACCAGTAATAACGGATCTACTAATCACCGGTTTCCTGATAACTGGTTTTTCTCTTCGCAAAGACGACAACCGAAACGCCAATCACATACAGGCTGTCTCGAACCGCATAAATGCCATCTGCTTTGGACGGAATCGTCTTGATAAAATCCTTCTTTCCAGCCCGTTCCAGGATTTGCGGTAATGTCTGGCGGTAGAAATGGATGTGCAGATGCCCAGAAGCTCGCAAGCGATTGCGTTTATGGATCACCATCTTCTTGCCATCTACCTCGCCGCCCGGTATCCGCACAGTGACATAATGCGGTTTACGCCTGGGCAGCCCCTTCTTTTCGTTGTGACCGATAATCTCGGTGTGCTGGTCGTAGATGGCCAGACGAGCGAACGAATCCGCGCCACCCTTCCAGGAACGGACGACAACTCCCTGGATCGTGACCGTATTGAGATGGGGATCGCTGCTGATCGAGGCCAGGGTGGTGACCACAATCTGCGTGCCCACCCGCTCGATCTCGATCTGCCCCCATTCTGCAGCTTTCTCAGTATCCGTATAGAATGGTTTTGCCTTCGCATCGCGGAAAAACTCCTGGATGCTTTCGGTGTAAGGTGCATCAGCCAGATAGCCCTCCACCTGGATAAGTTCCCCAGGCTGGATGGTGACAAATTGGGCATCGACCATTCCGCCGGGGATTTTCAAAGTGATATACCGGGGAGGACGATCCTCGTCCGGTACGAACTCCAACCGAACGAAGATGTCCTCTCCATAATCCCATATACGCTGGACAACGCCAGAGACCTGGGTTCGATTCAAATCAAATCTTTCTTCCACAAGTTACCTCCATAGATAGTCAGACGGGAGACGGAGGACGGGTGACGGATGTAAGAATCCTTGCCCGTCTCCAGTCTTCGTACCCGGTCTGTTGATTTTCTTCGTCAACTCAATTATTAAGGTGCTGGTGCGAATATATTTTCGCCAAGTCATCTTCCCGAAGGAAGTCTTTTAGTAAGGTGGAGAGAGGGCGGTTGGCCCTCCCTCGCCAGGGTACGATCAGCATCAAGACGGCAGGGAATGCAGGCAATCTCGATTCTGATGTAGCTTTTAGGCTGCTACCGCTTCGAGGCTCTCCAGGTAAGCTTTTGCTTTCGCTTGAACTTCCTTGCCCGCATCGTTGAAAGGCGCCATTTGATTAGCTACCCAGTCCAACTTGTCAGGGGGGAGTTCGCGCAGCTTCTGGCCCTTGATACCAGAACCAAAGGGCATCACAAAGTCACCAGGATCGCTATTGCCGTTATCCGACACAGGTGCAGCGGCTTTCGCCTTAGCCTTGGTTTTGGGGGCAGCCTTCTTCTGAGCAGGTTTGCCATTGCGGGATGCACCAGCGGTTTTCTTCACAGTGCGGTGATCGCGCTTGCCCAGGTACACCGACTGCTGAAAGCCGATATTGCTGACCGCATTGCCGATGGCGTTGGTCAGCGCACCCTTCATGGCGTAGGCATCATTGGAGTTCTCGGAACTGCCGGTAGCGGGCACATTGCAGACAAGCATTTCATCCTCGATGACCAGCTTGTACCAGAACTCGAGAAAGCTCAAAGTCACGATGATGACCGTGTACTCCTTGCCGCTCCTGTTCGTGCGAACGTCCGTCCGAGAGCGGATCGTGCTGGCGTCATAGTCGTAACCCCAGCCGTAACCGCAAACGCCAAAGACCTCGTTGAGCACTCTCCGCATGTGGTTGGGGTCGATATCGGTGAGATCAGCCCCGCCGGGAACCGGTTTGTAGGCATCCGGGGGGAGCTGCTCATCCAGGCGCACGGCGACCTCTTCCAGCGTCATTCCCGTAAGTGTTTTTGCGTTCATAGAACTTACCTCCGTAAATAGTGTCCCTGTGTGCAGCCAGGGACAGATCAAAGTTGGATCCATCCCTCCTGCACGAGGGTCAAAACGGTAGGTAAGCCCCGTCTTGTTGCGTATTTCGTTGTTAAAGTACCCTGAATTCACCCGGCGAGAATCGAACTCGCCCACAACTACCAAGGGGGGAGTAGTCTTATAGTCGTTAGTCGAATAGTCTTATAGTCCGTAGCGATCAGACTAGCGACTATCAGACTGCATAACGGCATGACTATTTGACAATCATTTCCATTCCTTCATCCAAAGGGGCTCATCCTTTGCTTCGTAATATCGCTTCGCTACCAGCGTAGCCAGGTCGGTGGCCACGCCGGAGAGTTTTGCCAGGCGGCAATCTTTGGCCAGGCGTTCGCGTACCTTCACGTTTGGGGCGCAGATCGCCACTTTGCCCTGAAAATCCGCCAGGTTCTTCCACTTGGCCGTTTGCTTTTCGCTGCCCCGTGTACCCAGTTCTACTTCTACGAAGTAGCGATCATCGCCCTTCGTGACCAGGATGTCTGGGTCAGCGCTGCCATCCGCTTCTGGTACGACCTCGGTGGTCCAGCCACGCACACGGGCCAGGAGTGCAAAGTACAGAACGGCAAGGGTGTGACGGGTCTGCTTTTGGCCTTGATGCAGCCTGATCATGCGATCCCAATCCGACTCGACCACAGGACAGCCCAGGGCATCGCAAAGCTGCCTCCCTTCGTCCGTCAAACGAGCCAGCTTCAGGGCTGTCCGGAAATCGCCTACTTCCATGCGCAGCGTTTCGGTGATCACCAACCCGGCCGCGGCCAGATTCTCCAGCGGCTTCTTCGTGGAATTGCTGCGATAACTCAGCCCTTCGCGCCTGGCGACAAAGACATCCATCTCAAGATGAGCGTTGATGCCATAGGTGGCTATCAAGTACAGCATCATCGAGCCACGCCGCCAGCGCAAACTGTTCAGCCCATGATTCTTCAGCAGCCCTTTGTATTTGTAGGGTATCTGCGGTGGTGAGAAATCGGTTAGGGGGACGGACGACCGAGGACGGGCGACGGGGGCTTCTCCTGTCATTGGTCTCTGAACTTCAGTACCCTGTTCCCTGTCCCCAGTCTTCGGTCCTCCGTCCGCTTGTAAATGTTCTATATGTGTTTCTAATCGGCGGACTTCATCTTGTATCCGCTTGAGATCATCAGGCTTGGTCTTGCGATGACCGTTGTTGCCATGTCCGCTGCCGTTCACACCCCAGGTGTGGGCTTGCGCTTGAGCAGCGTGTGGTCTGGAGAAAAACTCTGTCCATTCTTCAGCCGACCAGTGTTCTGGCGTACCGGGGTCTTGACGGCGAAATTCTTCCAATCGCTGCCCGTCGTGACGCTGCGCCAATCGGGTGAGCAACCCCACCAACCTGGCACGGTCGGCTTCCACTGCCTGGCGCCTGGCCTTCTCGGCTGCGAGCAAGTCGCTCAACGAACGCTGGTAAACAGCCTGCCAGGTCATTGCTGCGCTTCGATAGCATACACAATCCCCTGGTTGGCCTCATTGAGCAAGGCGATAGCATCATCCTTGCTGACCGAACCCAGCACCCAGAAATAAACCGCATCATTGGCTGCCAGCAGCGCATCGACTTGGTGTGCCAGCGCCGGGTGAGAAGTCGTGTTCAGGTCAGACAGGACCTGCTCCACAACCAACTGACCACGCACGGGATCGGGCAAGTCTTCCCCAAGCAGATCGGCCAGCCGGTCAGCGTCCCTGGTCAGGCGCGTCAATTCCCGCTGGTAGGTGCGCTGCTGCTTGAATACCTGCCATTCCGTCCAGGACAGCACCTTGCCATCGGGCAGCACAAACCAGCCTAACACGCCAAGCAGGATAGCGGCCAGCAATCCGACTACGGTGGCCCATGTGCTGCTCTGTGACAGTTTGAGATCAGTAAAGTCGATTTCCATAGCTTCGAAGTTGTAGTGTGGACTGGGGGAAAACGCCCCGAAGTGAGACATCTTCCCCGCACGGTTAGCGAAGTGCGGCGTGTAAAGCTTTGCGCACCATCACCAACTCATGCCGTACACGCTGGAGCATGTTCCAGCCCAGGACGATAGCCATGACAATACGAAATATCGTCATCATCATCCAGGTCGTCATTTTGTTAGACATACGACCCTCCTCGCTCTAATCGAATAGAAACGATTTGGGTATCTGCTGCCTGAGTGCCAGGTCAGACACCCGCCTTGTAAAGGCGTCCGACCTGACAGTTGCAGACAACCTGGGCTATCTGCTAAAACGAATCTCCGACTCCGACTCAGTCTGAATCGAGATCGAAGGAGCTAATGCCGAAATAAGCGGCTGCACCGAGGCGGTGGCATTGCAAATCGAACTCGGAATGCCGTCATCGAAGCCGATTTGGATCGAGGGGCTGTATTGGAAGGCATCCGTGTTGTGCAGCGTGGCGTAGAAGGTCTTGGTGGCATCTGCCTTCGCCTGGCCGGTGTTGCCAAAGCGGACGACGCCGCTGTCGCGGTAAGCGCGGCGATCCGCCCCAACATAGGCAGCTTCTTCACAGGCTGCATCGGTGGCCGTCTGAAGCTGGTTGCGGATGCGCCAGAACTGGATGCCATCCACAACTAAAACCAGCAGGGGAACCAAGACAAACATGAAGACAAAGGTGGTCCACAGCAGGCTCTGACCAGCTTCGGATAGCTTGCCGTATACCTTCGGTCTCCGGTCTCCCGTCTTCCGTGCCTTCGGCATCACCAGCCCTCTTGCCTGAAGGTGCTGACCGATTGTCCGTCGATATATGGGGATGTGCCCCCGCCAAAGAACGCAGCCAGGTTAGCAAAATAGTTCGGCACTCGATAGGAGACGACGACTTGCACAGTGCC
>JADHXE010000193.1 GCA_016783125.1 Anaerolineales bacterium | reverse complement strand
AGCAAAAATATGAACGAGAGATACCAAAAAGTAAAAAGAACGCACACATTTCTTTGGATTTCTCAAACATTATTTTTAAAATCTCTGCGTTCTCAGCGTCTCTGCGGTGAAATCGACCTTTTTTCAGTGGACTCATTCGTGTAATTTGTGAAATTCGTTTTCTATTCGTGATAAGCGCTTTTAAAATTTCGTCAGCCCAGCGATATTGCCATAATCAAGAAAATTGATATACAGGCAAAACACCACCACAGAGATGCTGAAAGCCAGGGTGATGAAATCCCTTCTGGCCATTTCCATATTGAGATAGAAGGTGCGATCATCTCTTGCGCCAAATCCTTTTGACTCCAGCGCCATGCCAAAGACGTTCGTGCCGCGAATTGTCGAGATGAATACCGGAATTAGCAAGGGGATATATTTCCGGATGCGCTCGAGGATACTGCCGCTTTCCAGGTCTAAGCCGCGGCTGCGTTGGGCCTGGGAGATGGTGTATATGCTGGAAGAAATCGTTGGCACCATGCGTAATGATGTTGAAATCGCAAAGCCGACTCGATAGGGCAGGCCCAGCTTGATCATACCGAGCACCAACTCCTCGTTGCGGGTGGTGCTGAGTAAGTTCATGCCGCTGATGATCATCAACAAGATCAGCATGGTACGGGCAAGACTGTATTGCAACGATTCGAGGTCTACAAACCAGAACAAGTGCGTCTCGCCGCTGGCAAATACGTTCCACATAATCACACTGGAAATGGTCAGGATCAACAGCAGGAAGCGGATGCGCCAGATATTCACCCAGGCGTGGGCCAGCGTGTTTTGCAGCAAGATCAACAGCGCAATGGGTAAGATAAATAAGGGGTCTTCAAAGAGAACCAGGGCGAGGAACGAGAAAAGGAAGAGCAAGATCTTTATGCGTCCATCCAGGCGGTGGATTACGGTGTCAATATCAATATAAAAATCGATATTCATAGCTTATTTCCTTTCTATGCAAGAGATCATTTCATCCGGGCTGAGGAAGATTTTCCCTAGCTGGTTGCTGAATTGAACGAAGTGCGGCGGTCGTAAATACGAGGCTTGGAGGGTTTCTTCTTGGGCAAAGACTTTTCGTGTTGTCCCGTCCAGGAGGATGCGCCCATCTTTGATCACGAAAACTTTATGGGCATACTCAGCCACAACCCACATGTGATGAGTTACGAATATGATCGTACTGCCCTGATCGTTCAAGCGGCGCACCATATCCATCATGCTGCGCTGCTCTTTATAGTCCAGCCCGGTTGTAGGCTCATCGAGGATAAGCACATCTGGTTGGACAGCCAGGACAGAAGCCACAGCAACTCGCTGGCGACCGCTCTTTGTCAGGCTGAAAGGGTCTTCTTGTTCGAAGCCGGTCAATCCGACTGCTTCCAACGCCTCCTTTACCCTTTGGTCGACTTCTTCTTCGGGGACTTGGCGCAGCTGCGGGCCGAAGGCAATTTCATCGTAAACTAGCTCCGAGAAGATCTGGTGGTCGGGGTTTTGAAAGACATAACCAACTTTTTGGCCGATTTTGAAAACGCCCTGTTCTTTGGTGTGCATGCCGTTTACCATCACATCACCATTTGTGGGTGTTAATAATCCGTTGAGATGTTTAGCCAGGGTGGTCTTGCCGCTGCCATTTTGCCCGACGATAGCCACGATTTCGCCTTCGTAGATATCCAGGTCAATGCCATTGAGTGCCTTGACCCCGTTGGGGTAGGTATGCTCCAGGTTTCGGCATTGGATGATGGGTTGGTCATCGTGTTGAGTGGCGAGTTTTTCCTTATCGAGCAGTTGGGCATATTTGTCTTCCGAGATGTTCCACCCGGTTTTATGGAAAGTTTCAATGCCTTCATCAGGGGTGAGTGGCAATGTTGCATGGCCCATGTTCTTGAAAAAATTTGGTATACCCAGGGGCATCACCCCTAACTCTTCGAGCAGTTCGACCTGTTTGAGAATTTCTTCGATTGTGCCAACCTGAACCAGTTTGCCATCCTTGATCAGGGCAATCCGGTCGGCGTGGAGTGCTTCTTCGGTTTCATGTTCGACCACGATCAGAGTGATATCATCGCGCTGGCGCAACTGGTTCGTGATATCGAAGATACCCTGCTTGCTCATGGGATCCAGGTCGGTGGTAGGCTCATCCATGACCAATATGGTTGGCTGCATAGCGAGCACGGAGGCAATCGCCAGTTTTTGTTTCTGACCACCTGAAAGTGTAAAGGGAGGCCGGTTGCGAAATTCTTCCAGGCCGACATATTTTAGATTTTCTTCGATCCGCCGGCCTATTTCTTCGCGCGGCACAGCGAAATTCTCCGGTCCGAAGGCGATCTCCAATTCTACGTTGGTGGAGAATAGCTGAGCCTCGAAATCCTGGAAGACGATGCCGACATTTTCCGCCAATTGGGGCACACTAGAATCGGCTGTGTTTGTACCTTGAATGATGACATCGCCTTTGATGGCACCCCTCGTATAGTGGGGGATCAGGCCATTAAAACAGGCCGCCAGCGTGCTTTTTCCAGCCTCGCTGGCACCCATAATGACCAGAAACTCCCCTTTTGAAATATCCAGCGAAATGCCATCGAGGGCCAACTTCTTTTCCCCTCGATATCGGAATTTGAGATCTTTGATTGACACAGTAGGATCAGACATTGACGCTCCCAAATAAGTTTATTGGTAACTGCTCAGCCATGGAACGGAGTACCCCGAAAAAAGGGTATGCGCAGGGGGCGCAGCCCCCTGCGCATACCCTTTTTTCGGTAACTTCCCTGTCTGGGTAGTTACGTTTATTGTTTTGAATTTTGGAAAGCCGGTTTGCTCATCATGGCCTCCCATATCAGCTTCTCTTTGTTTACAGTGCTGGGGACATCCTGCATAGCCAACCCAACGTATAAGGCATGAATGATGGCATATTGTGCGACCCGCGAGGCGATGGTTTCGACGCGCGTCTCGTGAGAAACAGATAGCAGTACTACATCCGCAAAATCGGTTAGTTTTGAGCCTGTATTGCCAGTGATGACGATTACGCTGCATCCGTTCGACTTTGCCAGAGCGGTCGTGCGCAGTGGGTCTTCTGAATCGCCGGTTTGGGAAATGGCGATAACCAGGTCTTTCGCAGTGAGCAAGGCACTTTCCATCACCTGAATATAAGAATCGGTCTGAACATGGCAGTTCAGACCGAGTCGCAGGAAACGATTGTGCATTTCATTGGCCATGGGTCCTGATGTGCCCACACCAATGATGAGGATCCTATCGGCAGCAGTGATTAGCTCGAGGGCTTGTTTGTAGCTGGGTTCATCCAAAACGGCGATGGTGTCGGTGAGGGCCTGGATAGAGCTGTTGAAGACTTTTTTGGCGATCTTGCCGGGCGAATCTCCCTCGAGAACTTCATCCAGGATTTGTTCTGGCAGATTGGGCAGCGTTTGCGTGAGATCGATTTTAAATTCAAGCCAACGTCTGTAACCAATCGAACGGCAAAAACGGAGCACAGTTGCATCGCTCACGCCGCTTTCTTGGGCGACATCAGCCAGAGTCATACGGATGGTTTCCTGATAGTTCTCGAGAACAAAATCTGCGACTTTTTTTTCGGAAGAGGATAGCGACGAGTAGAATCCCCTGGCTTTTGAAAGCACGTCACTTGCTGTTGAAGTATTTAGCATGTTTACCGGAAACTGGTTGTAAAATTACTTCCGTTCGGTGATAAATGTTGTAATACTTCAAGAGTATAGGTGAAATGTGCCGGAATGTCAATACGGGAGATTCGATTATCGCAGTTCGCGCAACATGGGCATCAGTTTGTATTTACGCTGGTGTTTGTCCATCGCCTGGTCGAGATAAGCGTTCCACATATCTTTCTTTCCGGCAGACAACAAAATTTCACGCCCGCGTTGCAGCCATTCCGCTGCCACATGGTAGTTTTTTGCCTTCCCGGCATCCATAATCGCTTCGGCGCGCTTCTGGCATTGTTGGAAAGCCCAGTCGGGGTAATCTGTCTTCACGGCTTCGATCACTTTATCGATATTGGAAAACCAAGCAGCCTGATCGACCACCTCGATGGCATGTTTGTACATCTTTTCGTACAGGTAGATGTCGGCTTTGTGATCGGCTGATACGCCCTGCGCTATGACCTGCAGCATCTCGGCACGCAGCGTTTCCCACGTCTCCCCTGAAACCTGCTGCAGCGCCTGATAGTTCGCAAGCGTAACATTTTCGGTCAGCGCCTGCCGTGCGGCCTGTAGCGCCAGCTCGGGCTGCTGATGGACACTGGCCTGATCGCGCAGCCATTCTGCCAGGGCTGCCTTGCCCTGCGATTTTTCCAATGTCAGGCCGTGTTGCGCCAGTTGGAAGGCCTTCTCGATTTCTTCGTTATCTGCCAGGGTGCGGGCCAGGGCATGGATATCGTCGGGGGCCGTAAGGTTCTGCCTGGCTTCTGCCATCGTTTTGTCGCTTTCTCCCTGTTTGATCAGCATGTGCAGGTAGAGCATGTACTGGCCTTCGGCTTGCGCCAGGTTGAGATATTCCTGAAACTGCTCGCGCTGGGCCAGAATCCGCAGGCGAATTTGCGCCAGCTCATTGGCAAAGGGAGGCGATTTGGCTTCCCAAGCTCCTTTTATGATGATGCTGCCCTGCATGGCAGCAACGAGCGGGGGATATGTCCAGCCGTGTTCAGCCGCGGTGACCGCGATTTCCAACGAAGACCCGCCAAAAATCGTTTCGACCAGTTCAGCGAGTATATCTTTCCAGTCTTGCTGTTCCTCTGGGGTGAGATCTGCCATGAGCAGGGCTTCGGCCCACATTTCGCCCAACTCGGCAGTAAACTCCTCCGCCACATCTTCGAAGCTGTCGCGCACATACTCATCCAGGCTATCGATGCCATCATCCCAGGCGTCGGTGGCAGCCTCGAGAACGGCCAGCGCGGCGCGCGCTTCCCCCTTATTGAGATAAGCTTGAACCTGCGCGATAGCTGGTTCGAGCGCGGCTCCCAAATTGCTGTCGTACCAGGCCTCTTCTCCCCAGTAATCGTACCCGGTTTTGAGTGATGACCGTAGCTCCGCCCTGATTTGGCGCTGCAGCAGGTTGGTGTCGACTTTAGATAACGAGGGTGTGGACGAGGTTTGTGTGCTGATGGCTGCGAGAGGGATGATACGTTCGATATCGTCCACGATGGCGGGATGAGATACAGAAAGTTTGGTGATCAGATCTGCAAGTTGATCGCGATTCAGATTGTCGATCAAATCAGCAACCGCCGGACGCTGCTCTATCTCGTCACGCCGGCGGGAGAGATAGAGCAGGGTGGCAATGATGTGTTTGCAGTCGCCGCCCCAATCATAGGGGCAGGTACAATCTGTAAAACTGATCCCCTGTTCATCGAACTGTACTTGCACGCTGTATGCTGCATATTCGCTACCTTCCACTTCCGCGGTCAACAGCCCATCGCGCCACAGCATGTTCTCGACGCGGTTGCTGCGGTAATAATCCTCGCCGCGCGCCCATGACTGGGCGTTTGCCAGCGAGCGTATCTCGGCTTCTGTCAAATGGGGGATATCTTTCATAGGGTTTCACTCCTTTTTTCGGGGCATCTCCCTCTTGGTTTGAATAGCTACGGAGAGAATTATACCGGTCAATAGTCGATGCCCAGGGAAGTCAGTATTCCTACAATCAACGGAGCCAGCACCAACGCAGGTAAGAAATTCCCCACTCGAATCGGTTTGATTTCTAAAAGGCTGCTGATCGCCAACCCTAAGAGCAGCAATCCCCCGGCGGCGGTCATCTCGCTCATCATGGCAGGTGTGATCAGAGCCTGGGCCTGCGCGGCTAACAGGCTGATCCCGCCCTGGAAAAAGAAGACGGTCAGCGAGGAGAAGAGCACCCCGATCCCCAAGGTGGATGCGAAGGCCAGCGAGGCGAAGCCATCCAACACTGATTTGATTGCCAGCAGGCTGTAGTCGCCGGTGAGGCCGTCTTGGATGGAGCCTAAGATGGTCATCGGCCCCACGCAGAAGACCAGCGAGGCGGTCAGGAAGCCGCGGATGAAGCGCTCGCGGGCGGCGGACTCCCCCTGGGGTGATGAGGCCTCGAGATGGTTTGATTTGCTCCCGGTGAAACGCGCTTCGAGAAAACCTCCCAGGCTGCTGAGGCCGTCCTCGATGCGCCACCATTCCCCCAGGATGCCGCCCACCAGGATGCTGCCCAGCACGATAATGGGGTTTTCGGTTTCCAGGAACATCTGTACGCCGATGGCGGCGGTGAATAAGCCTAGACCAGCCACCACGGTTTTGCGGACGCGTTCAGGCAGGCGAGCGCCAAATATCAGGCCTAGCCCCCCGCCGATCAATACGGTTGCAACGTTGATGAGCGTGCCAGTCATATTTGAGGTATATTAGCTCGTTCCACCGCTCCTGCGGTGGAACGCCAGGGTAGACGCTCCGCGTCACACCGGACGCGGAGCGTCCGCACAGCAGTTACAACGCGGAGCGTTGTAACCAGAAGGAACCAGAAGAAGCATAAGAAATCAATCTGTGACCAACGTAGGTTTATTTTTTCCGCCAGCCTGGGTTTCCAGCAGCTCCAAGGCAAAGCACAGCGACGACAGGCGGTTGAGATAGCGCAGCACCTGCACGTTCTCTAAATCGCCATTGTGATATAGCCCGGCCGCCCGGCGTTCTGCCCGCCTCACGATAGTGCGCGCCAGGTCGAGTACCGCGCCCGCAGATGTATCCCCAGGGATGATGAACTCTTTGGGCGGCTTGACGCTGCTTTGAATGGTCTCAATTTGCTTTTCTAGCCAGGTGACCTTGGCCTCGTCAATGGTGCGGAATTTTTCAGCGTGTTCAGGCAAGGCGGCCACTTCGGACATGAGCGTATAAAGATCGCCTTGCACGGACAGAATGATTTCAGCGCATCGCTCAGTTTGGCTGTTTGCGCGCGCCACACCCAAAGCGGCGGTGACTTCATCGATGACCCCAACTGCCTCAAGGCGGGGGTGATTTTTGGGCAGGCGCCCTCCCCCCAGAATGCCAGTCGTTCCGTCGTCTCCGGTGCGAGTGTAGTATTTGTTCATGGGGGAGATTATATCAGTGATGGGGATAGAGATAGGGATAGAGATAGAGATAGGGATAGAGATAGGGATAGAGATGGTTGTTATTGTGAATGCATGGATATTGGAGATTGGATATTGAAACCTATTCACTGTTTACTGCCCACTGTCAGAGTCTACCCCTAATTCTCTAGATATTGTATACTTGTGTCAACGAGGTCGTTTTATCAATTAGAGAGGAATTTTGTATTGGCCAAATGATGCTTGAAAAATATCAGGCCAAGGCGCAAAGATGCTAAGTGAACATCAAAATATAAGTTCCTTCAAGAAGTTCAACTTCTCAGAGAAGTTGAACTTCTAAAACGGGAAGTTATTTCTGGATGCTTACTAAGTACGCTAATTCTTATAATTTCTTTGCGACTTCGCGGCTTGGCGTGATTATGAGTATCTTTTGATTGGTACAGTAGAGAGGATGTTTCGTATGCAAATCCGATGTTTTAAATGTCAGATGCCGATTGCTTTAGGCCGAGATGTGGTTGCTGAAGCGCTTGAGTTGGTGAAAAAAGAAAACTTGACCCATTACGATGTGCGCTGCCCTAAGTGTCGAACGACCAACCGCGTAGCCAAGAAGCAGTTGTCTCGGATGGCGCCTAAAGTCAAAACCGAAAAGAAGAAGTAGTTGTATCAATTGGGTGCGTTTCAAATGAGTTGATGCGCCGAACGCAGGTGTCCGTATTCCGTATTGCGTATTTCGTAATGTTTCTTAAATACGCAATACGCTGTACGAAATACGCCGCGAGGCATTCAACCGAAATGAAACGCAATTGAAGATGCACGACAAACTACAGCGAATAGGTAAAAGCGCCACATCTATCTTTAAGATTTTGCGCTATTCACTTGAACGTATGGGGGAGGAAAGGGTGGCCGAAGTTTCCGCGGGGATGGCCTTTTACGGTTTTTTCTCTCTGTTTCCACTACTGCTCATCCTGGTCGCCTATGGCGGATCATTTCTCGAAAGTGCCGAAGCCCAATCGCAAATTTTGGAGTTACTTGTCAGCATATTCCCGTTTTCTGGAGAGTTGATCGAAAGGAATATTGAGCAGGTTTTGAATATCCGTGGCTCAGTGAGCGCATTGAGCACAATCGCCTTGGCCTGGTCTGGTTCGGCAATTTTCGCCATCTTGGCGCGTAATATCAACCGCGCTTGGACAAACGCTCGCCAGCGCCCATTTATCATCCGCCGCTTGATGTCATTGCTGATCCTGGTGATCTTGATCGTTGTGATGGTTCTATTGTTGACCGCGAATACATTGACCCGGTTGCTGCCAGAAGATGTGAATGGGGCAGCCCAAGTGCTGATGCAAATGCGCTATTTCTCCCACGTTTTGATGTGGATAATGATCTTTTTTACCCTGCTGACCTTGTATCGATGGATCCCGAACACGGATGTCACTTGGACGGAAGGCGCCTGGGGTGGTTTAGTGGCTTCCACGGCAATTGAGATCGCCACCTGGGGATTTGCCTGGTATATCCGCAATGGTTTTATCAATTACAGCCTGGTGTATGGCTCATTAGGGGCTGTGGCAGCGTTATTGTTTTGGGTATATCTGTTGGCTGTGATTGTGCTCTTTGGCGCCCACCTTAGCGCGGCGATTGCATGGCATCATCGCTTGGGGGAAGCAAACAGCCCTGTCTAAACTTGTAAACTTACGAATAACCACAAAGACTCGAAGGCACGAATTATAAATTTCGGGTCTCTAGGATTTCCCGTGGTAATGTCCAGATTTGGGGGTGTGCGGCGTGCGGAGCACGCC
>JADHXE010000015.1 GCA_016783125.1 Anaerolineales bacterium | reverse complement strand
GCATACCCCCAAATCTGGGAGCCTTCACGCAAAATCCCATAGACCCACTTTTATCTGTTACACTTACCATAGAATGATATCAAAACCTACCATCCCTGTTCCCAGTAAAAAAATATTGGTCGTCGAAGATGATGAGGCTATTCGCGAGACCATTGTACAGCATCTCCAGATAGATAATTTTTTTGTTGTTCAGGCCGGCGATGGAGAACAAGCGCTGAAGGCCTTAGAACATTTTTCGCCCGACCTTATCCTTTCTGATATCAATATGCCGCGCAAAGATGGCATCACATTTTTTAAAGATGTCCGTAAACATCCACAGTGGGCTGCAATCCCATTTTTATTCTTAACCTCAGACAACTCACCCACCATCATCCGCCTGGCACGCGAGTTAGGTGTCGAGGATCATCTCACAAAGCCCATCAAACACCAGGAGTTGACCAACACCATCAACGCGCGCCTGTTGAGGGCCACTGAGGTTGAAGTCGCTCACATCGGGCAGGCCTACCTCGAAACGGTCGCTGTTCTGGCTAATGCCATCGAAGGGCGCGACAATTACACACGCGGTCATGTGGATCGCGTCACCAAGATTGCCATGTGGATGGCCCAGGAGTTGCGCTGGCCAGAGGATCAAATGCGAACGCTGGAATTTGGCGCCCGACTCCACGATATTGGCAAGGTGATCGTTCCAGATCATATCCTCAACAAAAAAGGTAAACTCAACGAGGCTGAGTGGGAACTGATGAAACAGCACCCTGTTGCCGGAGAGAAAATCCTGATGGGCATCAGTCATCTCCACGCTGTCCGGCCATATGTTTTATATCACCATGAGCGCTGGGATGGCTGCGGTTATCCTGAAGGATTGAAGCAGCGTGAGATTCCCCTGGAAGCCAGGCTGCTCTCTATTATCGATGTTTATGATGCTTTAACAACTGAAAGGCCTTATCATCCTCCCAGACCACACGAAGAGGTGTTAAAATTCCTTGAGCTGAATGCGGGCAAGCATTTTGATCCTGATCTCGTGCTCGTATTCCATAAAGTCATGCAAATGCGCACTCAGAGCGCTCATTGATATGAATGCCACATCCAGTGTACCCACTCCTGATCGTTTGATCCTGGTCGTTGAGGACAGCGCCCAAATTCGGAACGTGATTTCGAAAGCTCTCGAAATGGAGGGCTACATAACCAGGCAAGGCAAGAACGGCCTCGAGGGTTTAGAACTGCTCAAAGAGGCCACCCCCGATTTGATCCTCTCGGATGTCAATATGCCGCACATGGACGGGATCGAATTCTTCAAGGCTGTGCGGCAGAACTCTCAGTGGACAGCAATACCCTTTGTCTTTTTGACATCCCATAGCACATCCGAAGATATCCAGCGGGGGCGCGAATTGGGCGTCGAAGATTATCTAACCAAGCCAATCGATCCCGACGATCTGGTGAGAATTATCAACGCGCGTCTCTACCGCACTGCAGCTGTGGAAGTTGCCCAGGTCGGACAGGCTTATCTGGATACCGTCAAGGTGCTGGCTAATGCCATCGAGAGCCGAGACAAATACACCCGCGGCCACGTTGAAAGAGTGACGACTTATTCTCTATGGATGGCCAAAGCGTTGAAGTGGCCCGCGCAACATATCCGCACATTAGAGTTCGGCGCCCGGCTCCACGATATTGGCAAAATCGTCATCCCAGGCCAAGTACTCAACAAACCAGAACCGTTTACAGACGAAGAGTGGAACTTGATGAAAAAGCACACCATTGCTGGCGCAAAGATGCTCCAGGAAATCCCTCATCTTCGAGGAACCCTGCCTTATATTTTGTATCACCATGAAAAGTGGGACGGCTCAGGGTATCCAAAGGGCTTGAAAGCGAAAAAGATACCTATTCAAGGTCGGATTCTGGCACTGGCCGATGTCTATGACGCGTTGACCACCGCCCGACCATATCACAGAGCCCGAACCCACGAGGAAGTGGTCAAAATCATAGCTGAAGAATCTGGCAAACACTTCGATCCCCAACTTGTGCCTGTCTTTATAAAAATAATGAATGCCAAGAGAGCGCAAGCAACCAAATAAAGCAGAACAAATTGAACCGAAAAAAGGGTATGCGCAGGGGAGTAGCTCCTGCGCATACCCTTTTTTCGGGAGAATCCCCCATGACTCACATTAAAAAAATTGCCCAAAAACTTCAGATCAGCACCGAACAAGTCGCAGCGACGGTCGAACTGCTCGACGCCGAAAACACGCTCCCTTTCATCGCCCGCTATCGTAAAGAAGTCACCGGGGGACTCGACGAAGAACAGATCCGTCAAATCGAAGAAAACCTAAAACAACTGCGCGCCCTCGACGAACGCCGCCAGACTGTGCTCAAAACCATCACGGAACAAGGCGCGCTGACGCCGGAATTGAACGATGCGATCCAGAAAGTCGAGACGCGCACCGCGCTGGAGGATCTCTACCGGCCTTACAAACCCAAACGGGTAACCCGAGCTGCTGTCGCAAAAGAGAAGGGGCTTCAAGGCCTGGCTGATCTGATCCTGGCGCAAGTTCTCAGCAACGAATCACCCAAAGACCTGGCAGCCCCCTTCATCAACGAAGAAGTCCCCAATGACGAAGTGGCTTTGGCCGGAGCGCGCGACATCGTTGCCGAAGCCATCAGCGACAACCCCGAAGTCCGCCAGGCAACCCGCCAGAAAGCAATGCAATGGGGGCAGCAGCATACCAAAAAGATCGACAGCGCCGAGGATGAACGCGGCGTCTACGAAACCTATTACGATTTCGATTTCCGCGTCGACCGTTTGCGGCCTCACCAAATCCTGGCCATCAACCGCGCCGAACGCGAGAAAATACTGCGCGTGGGCGTCTCTATCCCCGAACGCGACTGGCGCAGCGCTATTGAAGACCGTTTCCGGCCCCATCGAAGATCGCCATTGAAAGCCCAAATGGAGCTGACCATCGAAGAGGCCGCTAATCGTCTGCTGCTACCGGCCATCGAGCGCGATGTGCGCCGCAGCCTGAGCGGGATGTCCCTGGCATGGGGCCTAAAACCTTCGAGCAAGCGGCTGGATTTTTGCGCATTCGCGATGGGGATAACCCGTTGGACGCGTCGGCCATTCACCCGGAGAGCTACCCCATCGCCGAGGCGGTGCTGCAGCGCGTGAACCAGGGGGTGAGTGCCATGTTCGAGGAGCGCGAATCAGCCCTAACGGAGCTCCAGTCAGACCTGCCCCTCGAAGCGTTAGCCGCCGAGCTAGATACCGGCGTCCCCACCCTGGAAGACATTTTCGAGCAGCTCATCCGCCCTGGCCGCGATCCCCGTGAAGACCTGCCCAAACCGGTCCTGCGCAGCGATGTGCTCAAAATGGAAGACCTGGTCATCGGAATTCGCTTGCAGGGCACTGTTCGCAACGTGGTTGACTTCGGCGCTTTCATCGACATCGGCGTCAAACAGGACGGTCTGCTGCATCGCAGCCAAATCCCACGCGGGGAAAAACCGGGCGTCGGCGATGTGGTCGATGTGATTATCCGCAAAGTGGAACCCGAACGCGGGCGCATCAGCCTGGGCTGGACGGCATAATCTATATAAGGAAACCAGGAACGCAGGAGACAAGATTCCTGGTTTCCTTGTAAAAATCAGTCGGTGGTTTCGCCAGAAAAGAAGAAAAGAAGCTAAACTTCTGTGAGAAGTTTAGCTTCTGACAAACTACCTGAAGTGCAGGCATTTAGCTTGCCCGAAAGCGTCAGGCAGCTAGTTAGTGATATACTCTGTTGACTGAATGCTATGAACTACAAAGACTACTACAAAACCATCGGTGTCGATAGGAACGCTTCGCAAGACGAGATCAAAAAGGCTTTCCGTAATTTGGCTCGCAAATATCACCCTGACATGAACAAGGGCGATAATGCGAAAGCAGCCGAAGAGAAATTCAAAGAGATCAACGAAGCCAACGAGGTGCTCTCCGACCCGGACAAGCGCCAGAAGTACGACCAGTTCGGCGCACACTGGCAGCAATATGGACGCGCTGGCGGTCGGCCTGAAGATTTCAACTGGGACCCCTGGCAGAGGCAAGGCGCCGGCGGTTTTAATACACGCACTATGTCGCAGGAAGAACTGGAGCAAATCTTTGGCGGTATCGGGGGCATGGGCGGCTTCTCCGATTTCTTCGAAACCCTGTTTGGCGGCGCTGGTCGCGGCGGCGGTATCGACTTTGGTCAAAGGCGGGTGCGCCGCTCCCAACGCGGACAGGATGCTGAGCACACCGTAGAAATCACTTTAGAAGAAGCCCACCGCGGCGCATCCCGGCTCCTTCAGTGGGAGGATGGCCGCAAAATCGAAGCATCGATACCCCCAGGCGTGAAGACTGGTTCGAAAGTGCGTTTACGGGGTCAGGGTCAGCGCGGTGCCATGGGAGGTCAGTCCGGCGATCTGTTCTTGAAAGTCAAAGTGCTACCCCATCCGCTCTTCAAACGCGATGGTGATAACCTGCGCACGAATGTGCCTGTTGGTCTTTATGATTTAGTGCTAGGCGGAGAAGTGGAAGCGGCAGCCATCGATCAGCGCATCAAGCTGACCATCCCGCCCGAAACTGAGAACGGCAAAACCTTCCGTTTGCGCGGCCTGGGGATGCCAAACGCTCGCGACCCCAAGAAAGTTGGCGATCTGCTTGTGAAGGTAAATGTGCTGCTGCCCAAGAAGTTGAGCGCTAAAGAGAAGGAATTATTCAAGCAGCTACACGATATACGACGACGGTAATCAACCGTAGAGAATGGGAAGTCCCCGAAAAAAGGGTGTGTGCAGGGGGGGGCCCTGCACACACCCTTTTTTCGGGACAATCTGTTTAGAAGGAGCATGAATAAATGTATAAGAGTATCACTCGCATGGATTACAAAAAGAATACAGGGTGGTACGTACGAGTAAAGTTCAGAGGAAAAGAACACAGAAAATATTTCGGCGACACAGTCTGGGGAGGAACAGAAGATGCATTACTGGAGGCTATCCAATGGCGCAATGAAAAAGAGATCGAATTAGGCAAGCCGCGTACCGAACGAATGGTGCTCTCGAAACCAGATAGCGACTTCGGCATTACCGGGGTGAGAAGAATAATGAAATGGACTGGGGCTACCGACACTGACGGAAACCCAAAACCAAACTTCACCCCAGTGTACGCTGTAACGTGGAGCCCTATCCCCGGTAAGAGGAAGAACACTTCTTTCTCCGTTGAAAAATATGGCGAAGATGAAGCCAAGAAAAAAGCCGTAATGTTCCGGAAGCAAAAAGAGAAAGAAATCTACGGTGAAAGCATGATCCCCTGACACCCTAATCAGTGAAATATGATGAAAAAAAATATCCAGACAGCCGCTTACGGCGGAGAGAACTGGTCGCCCAGAACACAAACTCATGAGGAGGAGATCGGCTCGATATGGAGCGCCTCCGGCGTCAACAGCGAATGGGGTGAACTCAAAGCCGTGCTGCTCCACCAGCCAGGGGAAGAGTGGGAGCGTATCTCAGAACCCGATGCGGTTCAAATGCTGGATAAGCCCGATCTGGAATTAGGGCGCGAACAACATGCCGCGATAGCGCAGGCTTATCGTGATGCGGGGGTGGCAGTGCATTACGTCGAGCCAGATCAAACCCCCACCCCAAACCAGATGTTCTGCGCCGACCTGTTCGTCATGACCCCCGAGGGGGCCATCCTGGGGCGGGCGGCCTCGACGGTGCGCGCTGGCGAGGAGCGCTGGATCGCCCGGCGATTGGCTGATCTGGGAATCCCCATCGTGCGCACGCTGCGGGGCAAAGCCACCTTCGAGGGCGCCGATGCCCTGTGGATCGATCCACAGACTGTGCTGATTGGGCGCGGGCTGCGTACTAACGCTGAGGGCGCGGCCCAAGTCAGCGCGGCGCTCAACGAGATGGGCGTCGAAACCATCGTGGTGGATTTACCCATCGGTACGATGCACTTGATGGGTATCCTACGCTTCCTTGACAAAGACCTGGCGGTAGCCTGGCCGTACCGCCTGGCCTGGTCGGCGGTGGACGCCCTGCGGGGCCGCGGTTATGAAGTTCACTTCGTCCCCGGTGAAGCCGAAGCAACCAATGGCAGCGCTTTCAACTTCGTCACCCTGGGACCGCGGGAAATCTTGATGGCGGCGGGGAACCCCAACTCGCAGAATTTCTACGAATCTCTTGGGGTCAAGTGCAACACTGTCGACATCAGCGAGTTGACCAAAGCCGCGGGCGGGATTGGCTGCTTATCAGGTATCTTGGAACGCTCGAATACCTAATATCCAATATCCCAATCATGTCTCCACCCAAGATCGACTCGTATCAATTCGGTCAAATCAGCATCGACGGGCAAAGCTACACCAAAGATGTGATCGTCCTCCCGGACAGAGTCATATCCAACTGGTGGCGGGAGCAGGGACACTCTCTGAGCGTAGTAGATCTCCAAGAGGTGCTGACCACACCTCCCCAGGTTCTGATCATCGGCACGGGGGCCAATGGGCGCATGCGCGTCCCTAGAAAGACACTCGTCCCCCTAAAAAAAGCAAATATCCATATCATCAAATTAGAATCCCAAGAGGCCTGCTTGCGTTATAACGAAATCCGCGAAGTGAGCAATGTCGCTTTGGCAATCCATCTGACATGTTGACCCATGGTGTGACAACCGCCACTTGCAAGGGGAAAAAGTTTCTGTAATAATTCAAGCTGCATAGCATAACCACAAACTTCATAAGGAGAGAGAAAAATGACCGTTGTTCTGGATGGCTCTGGGCTGACCGTTGAGAAGCTGGTGCGCATCGCCCGGCATGGCGAAAAGGTGGAACTGCACCCTGGGGCGCTCGAACGCATCAAAGTATGCCGCGCCATGCTGGAGGAGAAGATCGTAGCGGGGGAGATTATGTATGGCGTCAATACCGGCATCGGGGAGTTTTCGGAAGTGGTCTTGACCGACGAGCAGACCAAACAATTTCAGAGATACCTGATTTACAACCACGCCGCGGGGATCGGGGAGCCCGCGCCGATTGAATATGTCCGGGCGGCGATTGCGGGACGCATCAATGTGCACGCGCATGGGAAATCTGGCTGCCGCCCGGAAATCACTTTGACGTTGATAGATATGCTCAACAAAGGACTCACCCCAGCGATCTGCCAGAAGGGGTCAGTAGGGGCCTGCGGCGATCTGGCCCCCATGTCGCAGATTGCCCTGCTGCTGATGGGCGAAGGCGAGGCTTTCTACGAAGGCGAGCTCTTATCTGGCAAAGAGGCCATGGATCGGGCTGGTATCCCCATCCCCGGGCTCAAAGCACGCGATGGATTGGCGACGATCAATGGCTCTAACTTGCTCACGGCGATGTCGGCCATTCATATCTATGAGATGGAACGCTGGATCAAGCAAGCCCAGATCGCATGCGCCATGACCCTGGAAGCGCTGCTGGCTAACATGAAGCCCTATGATGTGCGTCTGCACAAAGTGCGCGGTTTCAGCGGCGCAGTGCGGACTGCGAATAACTTGAACAAACTCGTCGAGGGCAGCGACCTGGTCACCGGTAAGATGAAGGTCAAAGTGCAGGACGCCTACTCGATGCGCTCTACCCCTCAGGTCATCGGCGCGGCTATCGACGCCATCGCCTACGCCCGCAGCCAGGTGGAGATCGAACTCAACGGCATCGGCGACAATCCGATCTTCTTCCCAGAGTATCAACTGACGCTCACCGGGGCCAACTTCCAGGGTTCACCGGTCAGCCTGCCCATGGATATGGCGGGCGCGGCGATCACGATGGTATGCGTGCTCTCCGAGCGGCGCTTCAACCGCTTGACCAATCCCGCCCTGAGCGTGGGCCTGCCGCCCTTCCTGACCAAGGGGGCTGGGATGATGTCGGGGATGATGCTCAGCCAGTACACCGCCGATATGCTGATCACGGAGCAGCGCATCCTGTCGGCTCCGGCCAGCATCCTGTCGATCCCCGCCGCGGCTGACCAGGAAGACTTCGTCTCTATGGGCATGAATACCGCTATCAAGAACGGCCAGATATTGGATAATGCCTACGGAATTTTAGGCATCGAATTTATGGGCGCGGCGCAGGGTTTGGATTTCCGCGATTTCACGCCCGGAAAAGGTGTTCAGGCGGCTAAAGCAGTCGTCCGGGAGCACGTGGAATATCTCGATGAGGATCGGCCTTTGTATCCGGATCATAATGTGATGAAAGCACTGGTCGAGTCGGGGGAGATTTTGGATGAGGTGGAGGAGGTAGTAGGGAGTATGGAGTAGGGAGTAATTGGCCGCTGGTCGCAGCTATCATTCCCCAGTCCAGTCGAATTTGTAACATATGAGGAAAGCAGGAACGCAGGTATGCGGGAATTTCTTCTTGCTTTCTTCGATTCTTGATGGAAAAGCAACCGTGATTGATCAGCCCTTCAAGAATATACACAAAACGGACATAAAGTAACATTTTTTGGACACGGATTTGACGGACGCTATGCGTGCATTTGGCAAACACGGATGAAAACATATAAAAAATCCGTGTTCGCCGTAGGCGTAGGCGTGCTGCGCATCCGTGATATCACAGTTACGGTAAAATACAGCTTCCGCAACTGGCTACCGTTCACTGGTAACTGTTCACCAGTTACTGTTCACTGCACACTGTTTACTGCAAACTGTTTACTGTTTACTCAGGGCTGTTCAATTCTAGGCAGACCAGACTTCGGAAGTCTCAAAAGTGTTCTACTGGAGTGAGCTTGACGTGATATCAAGCTGATTTTGCCCACGAAATGCTTGCCGGGAGACTTCCGAAGTCTCGTAAGCAATATTGGTTTTAGAATTGAACAGCCCTGACTGTTCACTGATTCCTGTCCACTGACCCATGCGCCTCTTCTGGGAACTGACCAAAATCTCCTTCCAGCGTCACCTGACTTACCGGGCTGCCACCGTAGCTGGTCTGGTGACGAATTTCTTCTTCGGCATTCTGCGGGCGGCGATCTTTGTAGCTTTGTACGATTTACAGACCGAAGTCGAAGGCATCACCCTGCAGGGAGCCATCACCTACGCCGCCCTGGGACAGGCGCTGATAGGCTATTTATGCATGTTCTCCTGGTTCGAGCTGATGAACACCGTCTACACCGGGGATATCGCCTCCGATTTACTCAAGCCGATGAATTACTTCAGCTTCTGGATGGCCCAAGATTTAGGGCGCGCTGCGGTCAACTTCCTACTGCGTGGCATCATTGTTATGATCGGCTACGCCTTCATCTTCGACCTGGTTTGGCCGCGGGGAGCCGCCCAAATCATCGCCGTAGCAGTAAGCTTAGTGCTCGGTTGGCTGGTCAGTTTCTCGTGGCGATTCTTGATCAACCTGACCTCCTTCTGGACACCTAACGCCCGCGGCATCTTGCGCTTCTTCTTCGTGCTATCCTGGTTCTTCTCAGGCTTCTTGATGCCCCTGCGTTTCTTCCCAGAATGGGTGCTGCGCATCAGCTATCTGATGCCATTCCCGCATATGTTCAATACAGTCATTGAAATTTATCTCGGAGTCTTGGTTGGCCCTGAGATGATCCTGGCATTACTCAACCAGGTGCTCTGGATATTAAGCCTGATCCTCGCCGGACAAATCGTCCTGCGCCTTGGCGTACGGCGGCTGGTCATTTTAGGAGGCTAAAATTCATCACCGCGGAGACGCTGAGAGCGCAGAGAGCATTCACTTTTTTATTTTTTCTCAGCGTACTCTGCGTCTCTGCGGTAATAATTTTAAGAATTATGTTGGAAATTTACCGCCGCCTGATCGGCGTGCAAATCCGGGGGCAGATGCAGTACCGCTTCTCCTTCTTCATGGAGTTAGCCGGAACTGCACTGATCACCTTGTTGGAATACGCCTCGCTGGCGCTGGTCTTCGCCCGTTTCGAGACCCTCAAAGGCTGGAGCCTCGGTCAAGTTGCCTTTCTCTTCGGGCTGGCGGAACTTTCCTTCGGCATCATGGATATGTTCTTCAGCGGCTTTGATCCCAGTTTCTTTGGCCTGCAAGTTCGTCGTGGTTTCTTCGACCAACTCTTGCTGCGCCCACTAAATATTACCCTGCAAGTGATTGGCTCCGAGTTTACTTTGCGCAGAATAGGCAAAATCGTTGTCGGCATTGGCATCTTCATCGCCGCGCTCAATATGAACCCCGTCGACTGGACTCCGCTCAAAATCCTGCTGACCAGCCTCGTAGTCGTCAGTCAGGTGGCCTTCTTTGGGGGGTTGTTCATCATCGGGGCCACGATCACCTTTTGGACGGTCGAGTCCATCGAAGTGGTCAACATCTTCACTTACGGCGGCAGTTATATGATCTCCCACCCCATGCACATCTTCCCAAATTTCCTGCGCTACTTTTTTACCTTCATCATTCCCGCCATCTTTCTCAACTACTATCCGGCGCTCTACATCCTCGATCTGCCCGACCCCTTCGACATGCCCGCCATAGCCCCCTTCCTGGCCCCGGTGGCAGGCCTCTGGATGTTAACCCTGGCCCTGGCTTTCTGGCGTTTCGGCATCCGGCACTATCAATCCACGGGAACTTAAAAAATGGCCATCATCAGCGTGCGAGAACTTTCTAAACACTTCAAGGTATCCAAACACAATCGCGGCACCATGGGCGCAGTGCGCAATCTTTTCTCGCGCCAGCACACCACCGTGCGCGCCGTGGATGAGATCAGCTTCGAGATCCAGCCGGGCGAGCTGGTTGGATATATCGGCCCCAACGGCGCAGGCAAATCGACGACGATCAAAATGTTGACTGGATTGCTGGTCCCAACGAGTGGCGAACTCTCGGTGAATGGCCTGGTCCCCTGGAAGGAGCGTCAGAACTATGTTGCGCGCGTGGGTGCCGTGTTTGGGCAGCGTACTACCCTTTGGTGGGATTTGCCAGTGATCGAATCTTTGAGTCTGCTGCAGCACATCTACAAAATCCCCCCTGGGCGGTTCGAGGCTAATCTCAAAGAGTTCCGCGAAACCCTTGAGCTAGACCCCTTCCTGAACACCCCGGTGCGCGCCATCTCCCTGGGCCAACGTATGCGCGCTGACCTATGCGCCGCTCTGCTCCACGACCCCGACCTGCTCTTCTTAGACGAACCCACCATCGGCCTGGACGTGGTCGCCAAGGAACGCATCCGGGGCTTCATCCAAAAGGTCAACCGCCAGCGCGGCACCACAGTCATCCTGACCACCCACGACCTTTCCGATGTCGGAAAACTCTGTCAGCGGGTGATGATCATCGATCATGGTAAGCTGCTCTACGATGGGAATTTATCCGCCCTGAAAGATCGCTTCAGCGGCAAGCGCGAACTGGTGGTCGAGTTCGCTGAAGAATATGCAAACCCACAAATCGCAAGCGCCGAATTAACCCATCAAGATGGATCACGCGTCACGTATCACTTTTCACGAGACACGATCACCGCTTCGGAACTGATCGGGGGCATCTCCGCCCAATACCGCATCCGCGACCTGGAAGTGCGCGAACCAGAGATCGAGGAGACGATCAGGCGGATATATGAGGAGAGGTTGTTGGAAAGGATCTGAGAAAAACTTCGGAAGTCTCCAAATTGATTCTGCGCAAAGTCTTCGTGAACAGCAAAGATTCTTGTTATTGGGGATGTTGATCAGACTTCCGAAGTTTGAAGTTAGTGTTGGAGGAAATCATTCCAAGACGCGATGTGCCATTTTGCGTAAACGAATATTATCATCTCTACAATCGCAGCAATAACCGCGCGGAAATTTTTTATGAGCGGGAGAACTATCTATTCTTTCTGGGACGGTTACGCAAATTCGTAATTCCCACCGTAGAGATCGTAGCCTATTGCCTGATGCCAAATCATTATCATCTACTCATGCAAGTAAGTGACACCGAGACTTCCGAAGTCTTGGAGACTTCGGAAGTCTCCAAAAAAGTGTCTAAGGCGATGAAATTGTTCTCCATCTCCTACACCAAGGCAATGAACAACAGATATGATCGCGTTGGATCCTTGTTTCAAGGCGCTTTCCAAGCCAAACACGTTGGGACAGATCGTTATCTCATCCATTTATCGCGCTACATTCATATCAACCCTGTGCCCGCAAATTTAGTAAAGCGCCCCGAAGATTGGGAGTTTTCCAGCTATCGCGAATACATAGGAATCCGAGAAGGGACATTGCCAAAACCTGAAATCATATTGTCACTATTTTCATCGCGCCAGGCATATCGGGAGTTTGTAGAATCCTACACATCGAAAGATCAAGATATGATTGCTGGCTTACTATTCGATTAACGCAGACTTCCGAAGTTTTGCGGAGCACTCCGAGTAAAGCGAAGGAGCAAAAACTTCGGAAGTCTATTGGAGCATATTACATGATCAAAGTCATCGGCTTCGACGCAGACGACACCCTGTGGGATTATGAAATTCTCTATCATCAAGTAAAGCCGAAGATCATCCAAATCCTTGGCGATGGCATCGTCTCTGACCAGTTATTCGACCAGCTTGACCAGGCCGAAGTCAGCAATATCCCCCTCTATGGATATGGCATCAAAAGCTATGCCCTCTCCCTGATCGAAACTGTGGCCCGGCTGTCAGGTCGGCCCATCGATAGCGCCAAGCTGCTCAAACTGGTTGAGCTAATCAGGCAAATGCTGAACACAGAATTCGAGACCAACCCCTATGCTGAGGATACGTTAGCAAAACTTTCCGCAAGTTATGAACTGATTCTGATCACCAAGGGGGAAACCTACGAGCAAGAGCGGAAAATCGAGCGCTCCGGTTTAGCGGGTTATTTCACTGCGGTCGAGATCGTCAGCTACAAAACTGAAGCTGCCTACCGCAAAGTGTTGAAAAGAAATGGGATCACCCCCGAAAATTTTCTCATGGTAGGCAACTCGCTCAAGTCTGATATTCTACCGGTGATAAGGATTGGAGGAAGCGCAGTTTATATCCCCCACGAGCAAACCTGGTTCCACGAGCAGGTCACTGAAGCGGAAACGGAAGCAGTCGAGTACGACCAGCTCGAACACCTGGGGCAGTTGCCGGATTTATTAGAAGGTTTATAATCACCTCGGATCCACTCTATCACATAATCCGCTTCAAACAGCACTTATTAATCCAAGTTCCCCATTTTGGTTTTCCATCGAGATTTTAATCCACGCCCTGCGTGTGTGGCAGGGCTGTTCAGCAGGGCTGTTCAGTTCTACTTATCCAGTCGAATAAATTCGATTCTGGCCTGCAAAATCCACCTTCGTGGATTGGATTTTCAACCGTCGAAGGTCGGTTTCGCGAGCCAGAATCGATTTGAACAGGTAGAACTGAACAGCCCTGGCGTGTGTGGGGACATCGATTTCTCAGTTGGTGCTGTTTGGCCTGTTTGTCGGTTCACCCCCACGTGTGTGGGGACATCGATTGGACGTTTTTCGTGGTCATTTTTTGCTCCGGTTCACCCCCACGTGTGTGGGGACATCATGACCTTTAACGGACACTTTGTTGTAGTTATCGGTTCACCCCCACGTGTGTGGGGACATCGACATCGCCGGTTCATGCTGCATCTACTGCCGCGGTTCACCCCCACGTGTGTGGGGACATCTGATTTCAGCCGCTTTGGGTATGGCCTTCATGACGGTTCACCCCCACGTGTGTGGGGACATCTTTGTTGTTGGAGATACTATTTCAGGTGGGATTCGGTTCACCCCCACGTGTGTGGGGACATCGTTCAAATTTCCGAAGAATAAAGGCTGTCCCAGCGGTTCACCCCCACGTGTGTGGGGACATCTTTTGCCATTTTTTGTATAATATCCCGATGTCACGGTTCACCCCCACGTGTGTGGGGACATCTCTCCTCTCTCGTCGGCGGTGGACTGTCTTTGACGGTTCACCCCCACGTGTGTGGGGACATCGCGAATAGTTGCAGCCATTCTTTCTTTGATGTCCGGTTCACCCCCACGTGTGTGGGGACATCCGTGACCCACCCGCGTTTTTGGCATGGTATTACGGTTCACCCCCACGTGTGTGGGGACATCTTGAAGGTCGGCCTCATCAACTTCTAAGATGACGGTTCACCCCCACGTGTGTGGGGACATCGCCGACATCGGTACAACCAAAGGTTGATAGTACGGTTCACCCCCACGTGTGTGGGGACATCTATGGTAGATCGGGCGCAATGAAAGTGGTCTACGGTTCACCCCCACGTGTGTGGGGACATCTATGGTTCGCCGTGCTATTTGCCGTCGTGTCGCGGTTCACCCCCACGTGTGTGGGGACATCCAATTCCGATGCTGCGCTTGTGGGGCGGCTCTCGGTTCACCCCCACGTGTGTGGGGACATCCCGGTATCGGCGTGGCAGGGGTCGTCCTCTGGCGGTTCACCCCCACGTGTGTGGGGACATCGTAAACCAGCCGTGCGCCCGCCTCTCAGCCCACTCGGTTCACCCCCACGTGTGTGGGGACATCCCAACCTTGTCTTGTCGATAGCCATCCCATGACCGGTTCACCCCCACGTGTGTGGGGACATCTCCCTTTGTCGAGGTGCCGCGTGAAGTATAAGACGGTTCACCCCCACGTGTGTGGGGACATCGCATGGTTTCGGCTGCGAATAGTCTCCATGCCTCGGTTCACCCCCACGTGTGTGGGGACATCTATCCCACAAAGGTAGGATCAGGGGAATGTTTCGGTTCACCCCCACGTGTGTGGGGACATCGCCAGAGGGGAAACCAGAACCAACACGGCATGACGGTTCACCCCCACGTGTGTGGGGACATCATGTTCCGCCGCCACTCAACTCTGCTTCCAGCCGGTTCACCCCCACGTGTGTGGGGACATCGTTCATCTGACCAGTGACCATATTCAATCAATTCGGTTCACCCCCACGTGTGTGGGGACATCATTGATGCCACGTTTCAGGCTGCGCCATCAATACGGTTCACCCCCACGTGTGTGGGGACATCACAAAGCTGCCGATCTTGCGGAGAATATCGTACGGTTCACCCCCACGTGTGTGGGGACATCTGCTCAGGCGACCCTTCCGAGCAGCAGCACGAGCGGTTCACCCCCACGTGTGTGGGGACATCGCATGGAGATGAAGTTATCACTATTGTAAAAAACGGTTCACCCCCACGTGTGTGGGGACATCGTGTAAAGTCGGTCTAATGCACGCATGCACAGGCGGTTCACCCCCACGTGTGTGGGGACATCGGGGCGAGTTGACAGATCGGGAGTGGCGTAAACGGTTCACCCCCACGTGTGTGGGGACATCCCCATTTTCCATTTCAAAGCGTAATCTAGCAAGCGGTTCACCCCCACGTGTGTGGGGACATCGAAGATGCTCTTGCAGTAATGCGGGGCTACAACGGTTCACCCCCACGTGTGTGGGGACATCTGCTGCCGTCAGCGTGTGACCAACCCCGCCAGCGGTTCACCCCCACGTGTGTGGGGACATCGCCAGTAGCGCACTCCCAAATGAGCCAATCATCGGTTCACCCCCACGTGTGTGGGGACATCGTTTTGGCCTATCTTCGGTTTCAAATAAGTAATCGGTTCACCCCCACGTGTGTGGGGACATCACTATATCTGGGTCAACCCTGGGTATCATAGGATGTTTTCCCATATATGGGGACGGATACTTTCAACTCAGGCTATTTTTCCTCAGCTTCCTCGCCATCTGTCGCATCTGGGATGCAGATCAGTTGCAACCCTTCCAGCTCTACAATCCTTCGCCTGGTTCGTCCATGCAGCCTCATTTTGAAACGCTGTTCCGTATTGGTCGACCAGATTTGCAGCACACCGCCAGCGCCCCCGCGCGCCTTGCAGCATTTCTCCCAGAGACGGTCGCGCACCATGGCATTGACGTGTCCGACAAATACGCCAGTATGCGGTTCCAGCAGCCAGCGGGTCAATTCACCGCGTAAACGGAGGGGCACTTTTTCGAGGATCATTACTATCATTTTGACTCCTCTTCTTCAGCAGGGGCTTCCCAAAGGGGCGTCGGCAGGGCGGGGTCGGCATCCACATCGCCGAAATCCGGAACGGGATCATCATCAATCGACAACAACTCATCGATATCCGGCAATACGCGCCGCAGCAGCCTGGCTTCTTTGAATTTTTCACGGCAGGCAGCCCGCACCCGAGCTTCGACTTTCTCTTCCGATTCGGCCACGATTTGAAAGGCTAGCGGGATGGTGATCTCAGCCTTGTAGAGGTCAGCAATATCATAGACGAAAGAAAGCTGCTTGCTGGTGTGAATGAAGCCAATGGCCGCAGAGTAGCCGCCAGAAACGATAGCTGCATGGCACAGGCCATTAAGCAGAGCGTTGGCTGCAGAAAGCGCCCGATTGATGGGATCGGAGTTGCGCCACTGATTACGGTCGTAACGACGGCCATTCCATTTAACGCCAAACTCCTGGCTGAAACGATAGTAGCTGGAGCGAACGCGGGCACCCTCCTTGCCGCGGATTTGCTGCAAGCTTAAGTCCAGGTCAAGCGGCTCATCAAAGCGGTATTGGTACATACGCCGGATCACAGCCAGACGGGTTTGGGGATCGTTGGCAAGTTCAGACTGGCGCAGGAGATGGTAAGCCTTGCGGGTTTCACCAGTGCCACCGGCATAGAAGCGGGTGGCATTTTCTCCAACCCACAAGACAGAACAGCCATTATCAGCCAGGGTTTTTATCGCCGCGTGGGAGATACTGGTTCCAGGGCCAAGCAGCAATACCGACAGATTGGCAACGGGAATCATCACCCTCCCTTCATCTTCTCGCCAAAATTCAACTGCCTGATTTTTCTGGTTGAGCGTGGCATGTTCAACATACAGATAGCTCAAGCTGTCACGCAACTTGGGGAGTTCGTGTAAATCTCGCATGGGTTCTCGCATCCTTATTCTCTGTCATTGCGAGTGAACGTTCTGTGTGAGCGAAGCAATCTCCTCACAGATAGGAGACTGCTTCGTCGCGAAGGGCACTCCTCGCAGTGACAGAATCTAAAACTATTCAGTTGTTAAGGTGCGGATGGAGACAGGTGTCACATCCGGGTTTTTCGCGCGTCTCCGGCGCGATACACCCTTCCGTGTCATCTCAGCGGAAAATGCTATCCGCTTATACTGAGAAGTTCGACTTCTCGGAGAAGTCGAACTTCTTGCTTATCTACCTGGCTGGCCCTAAAGAGAGCAGGCCAAAGCCCATCCCTTTGCCGCTGCCAATACCGTTGTTCACAGCTTGCAGCAGGGCCTGGGGATCGATGACTTGCAATACACCTTCGAAGCGCACGCCCAGCATCGTGAGTTTATTTTTCTGACCAGCTTTGTTTTGCTGGCCGTAGATATTGCCGCTTTGGGATGTGTTGGCCCTCAGGAGAGAGGTGCCCGCGGCTTCTAGTTTGCGTGCTAACCATTGGTGTTGGTCTTCTTCTTTAAAGATGCCGACGCGCTGGCCGTTTTTCTTGCCTTCCACTTTGATCTTTTTGGTGGGGTTGGCGTAGAGGCGGAAGCATAGGGGTTGCCCGGCGCTCAATTGCAGGTTGACCTCTTTGGTGCTGGGGTTTTCTGCAATTTGGGCAGGAAGCGACTCAACCAGCCGCAGGTAATTCTTACCATTGAGCAAGTGTCCCCAATCGGGTGAGTGCTGCGATTGCACCAGGAGCATCAACATACCGGTGCGAGGGTCTTCTTCCAGGCGGAAGAGGACGCGTTCAGCGGTCGGTAAGGTTTCAGGGAAAGCCCGCAAGATGGTCTTGTGCATCTGGTAGGGGCGGGCCAGTTCGCTGCGGACTTGCCGCGAGCGGGGGTTGAGGATTAGTCGAGATAGGTACATGGGATGTTCTCCAGTCAAAACATGTTAAAATGGAAATGTTAAAAAGATCAACCTTTATCCATGACGTAATTCGAAAGCTGTGAGGTAGAACCATGAAAACAGCCCCGCTTCGCGAGCAGTTGCTCCAGCAAATTGACCATTTACCGGATGATATTGTCCAGCAAATCGCAGATTTTGCGCAATTCTTGATGGTGCGCCGCAAAATCGCGCCGCTTTATGATGACTGGAGCGACCAGCAATGGCAGGATATGGCCCTGGAGCAACTCTTTCGGGAAAATGATGAAGTGACATACACCCTGAAAGACGCCCAGGAAGTTTACCGGCCATGAAACCCGGGGATATCGTTCTGATTCGTTTTCCGCAAACCGATTTGCAGGTTGGCAAACTGCGTCCTGCACTGGTCGTTGCCATCGCGCCGGGCCGCCATGAAGATGTGCTTCTGGCGCTGATCACTTCACGAGTCCACCAGGCCGTTCCCGATTTCGATGAGATCATCGAACCGGAAGATCGCGATTTTGCCGAAACCGGTCTCAAGGTGCGTTCTGTAGTACGCATCGCGCGGCTAGCCACAGTGGACGCATCGGTAATCAACGCCCGTTTGGGCAAGGTCAGCAGCCACCGCATGGTTTCGGTCAAAAGACGGCTGGGGGCCTGGCTGCATGTGTAACGGCTGTTCATTTAATTCGGCTCATTTCTTTCTGACTTCAGGTGTTCCCAAAACAGCGGAGGTTTCAGTGATAAACGGCGGCCAGTCGATAAAAGTAGTGTTCACCCGGCGGGGGCAAAGGTATCAAATATCTTGAAATTTTGGTGCGAATGGTGGAAAGCCGGGAATTACATTGATGTTTTTGAGCAATATATCCTGTGTATAGTACGGACCATACATTCGGCGGGAACGAGAAATGACTTCGTGTCGCCTGCGCGCGGCCCCATCGGCAGGCTGGTCAGGGAGGACGGTGCGGGCATTCACCTGGATTTCTTCTTTGGCTTCCGGGCAATACCAGGGCCAATCTTGTAAAGCGGTTTGCAAGGATGGATAATCCCCAACTCCTTCATACAGCGGGCAGCTGGGCGGGCAGGATTTGCGCCCTAGATAGATCACCCAATATGGGGCTTGCACGGCCTCTGCTAGGCGGTGGATCAGTTCGGGAGTGGCCTGCACCGCTGCTAAGAACGAGGCATCGTGCAGGTATTCCCGGTAGGTGAGTTCAGTGTGAGGTTCGTTACCTGGGGTGTACTTCAGTTTTCCCGCGGCGGTGAGCAGTTGGGGGGTATCGTACCCGCCACCAATTGTGTGATAGTCGGTGTAGGACACGCCGGAGCGGTCGCAGCGCACGCCGAGTTGGATTTGCCGGGAGAGCTGGGTAAGGTCTTCATCAGCTTGCAGCCCCAACGTGCAGGCTAGTAAGCCAACGATGCCAGATTTGGTGGGTTCGGGAGCCGTGTCTCGCTGGCTCCATCGCCCGCGCTCCCCCCAGGATTGCAAGGGACCTTCGAGACGGAGGAAAAGGGTGTTTGACATATCAACCTCTGATTGGGGTTACGCTGGCAATTGTGCCGCGAGCCAGGCTTCTAAGTCGACCAGACTTTCCTGTCCGTCCGCTCCAGTGATGTCGTGTTCGCCTACTGCAACATAGGCATGTAATCCATTCACCCCGTAGACCTTGTGCAGGCGTTTGGCGTAATCATCCAGAGCCGCGACCGAGACATCCATCAAAGATTTATCGTAAGTCTGGCGAACCGGCTTGAGAAAAGCGTTGGCGTAACTCACCGGCAGATTACGTTTGCTGACTTCAATCAAAATCAGGTCAGGCAGGTTGTGGGCGGCGAAGCTGTTTTGCTTGCCGCTTGGTTGGGCAGTAGCCGCGGCTTCTATCAGGGCCAGCACCGCTTCTTTGGCAATGCCTTTATCGTCACCCAGGTTTTTGACCAACTCTTCCCAGTGGATGTTGAAGTATTTGTAATGGGTGGCACTGTTGAATTCCACATCGCCGATCATGCCTGCGCCTGATTCCCCGGAAATGTCGTCTACGGCTGTGAAGTAATCGAACTCGGTTTCCACCGCGCTGGTGGTCAAGCTGTGAGCAACCTGCACGGCAGCCTGCACATCTTCAAAAGCCGCGGAGGTGGTCATGCGGCCAAACATGGAAACATCTACGGAGCGCGGCACACTTGCGCCTAGCGCTTTTGTAAGGTCGCCAATTTTCACTTTAGGCCAATTCTTCGCACCTTTTTCTTGATAAGTTGCCAGAAGTTTCTCTGCCAGGGGGCGGCGTTCATTGGGGCTGATGAAGATCAGTTGTTTGGTCTCAATTTCGCCCTCTTCGGTTTTCGTCCCACCCCCTTTTCCGGATTCGCGCCCGATTTCGGGAATGCGGGCGACGATGGCGGCGCGTATTTCTTCGTCTACCTCCATTGCTTTTAGTTCCTCGTCAATCATGCCCGGCAGTCGTTTGGTGCGGGAAGCCAGTAAGTTTCGTGCTTGGAAGGCTTCCTTAAAAATTTCGGAGTGGCGGATGCTACGCTTGATGCACTGGCTGGAAACGCGGCCGCGCTTCAAGCCGCCGAAGAAGGCATCTTTTGGGGAGCCAGTGTCGTCCCGGTTCAGGTTGGAAGGGGCATAGTTTTGCAAGATGTGGATTTGGATTAACATGATTTGGTCTCCTTGTTGTAATTTTGAGAAATATGTTTTCATCCTTTAGGAACACGGTTGCTACTAGCAACCGTGTTCCTTATTTGGCGAAATAAGCCCGTGCCCAGGCTTGTTGAATGTAACGTTTAGGCGCGTTCCATTGCAGCAAGTCGCGTAGCAAACAGGGCCAGTTGACAGGCACACGTTTTGAATACAGGTAGCGCACGGCCTGGCGCAGCCGGAAGGGAAGCTGCCGTTCATCGGTGTCCAACAAGACTTCCATGCGCCGGTTCAGCCCTTTTTCGTTTTGGCTATCCCGCGCACGCCGCATGGATGCGCCAAAAATTTTCTCTCCACAGCCTTCGGCCAACGGGTACAGGGTAGCGACTAGGAAGTACATTTCTTCCTGGTAACGGGGCACGCCATACGGCAAAATGCGGTAGAACAGTCCCAGGCTGCGGGCTTCATCCAGGCGTTTGCCCGCGTTGCGTTTGAGGCGGGCGCGCTCGCCTGGGTCGAGTTTTTCCAGAGTTGCAATGAATTTGGTGATGCGTTCGTCTGGTTGTTTCATAGGTCATTCTCCTTTTTGTTTATTTCGGGCTTTGTACAAACGGGCACGGCAAAAGGCTTCACCTTCCACTCGCAGGTGGAGCGCAGCCGCGCTGTCTCCGAGGTTAGCAGCTACCTGTCGAAAAACTTCCAGCCCGGCATTTACAACAATATCTACCCATTGGATTTGATGATCTTCTCGTTGGGCAACCTCGCCCATACCCACAATATATTGATAAAAATACGGGGATAGGGTACGCCAGTAATCCGTTGCCATCTGAGCTTTGCTGCGTTTGTAGCGTTCATTCTTAGCCGACGGGCCGCCAAAAACGCTGCGGAAGACTTGCTTAATAATTTTCTCGCCTTTGACAGCAAAATCAATCGCTTCTTGTACCATCCACCCTGCTTGTGGATCGCGTATGATTTTGGGAGACACGTCGAAACCAATATCAACCCATTCAAAGATTTTAGCTTTCATATCAGTACGGATACCAACGCAACGGAAAGGATAATCAACGCCATCACTGGCAATATCGTGTTCCGCACTCAGGTATGCTATCTGCCGTAAAACATCTGGCTGTCGAGTGTTGCTCTTT
Organism: Anaerolineales bacterium; assembly: GCA_016783125.1. Taxonomy (GTDB): domain Bacteria; phylum Chloroflexota; class Anaerolineae; order Anaerolineales; family UBA11858; genus NIOZ-UU35. The sequence goes on along the minus strand of JADHXE010000015.1, from coordinate 11,054 downwards.
TGGTTCTGCAAAAACAACCCTGCGTACTCCCGCCACAACACTCGCCCTGCCACAGGCCGGATAGGAGTTGGTGGTTGTTTTTTCTTGGCTTTATCGTCCGGTAAACGATAAGCTGCAAAAGGATCAAACCAGAAAGCGGCATCTTTTGGACGGCTTTCGCCCATTTGAAAGGTCATTGTGCGTACACCCCACGGCGAATTCTCTCCAGACCTGGAACAATGAACTGGGCCTCGTTCAGGGTGCAACCGCACCCGCCGGGCAGGGAATGTCAGGCTGTGCAAATATCCGATTGATCCCCATTCTTTTTTATGTTCTACAATGGGTTCTCGCCGCCACCACACCAAATCATTTTGCTTGTCACGCACCCGAGGTTGGTAATGGGGTGTTATGAGCGAAGTTGTCAGGTGTTCGAACAGGGTGTTTCCGCCAGGGAGGATATAAATCGGGGGAACACCATTTATCGAGGGCCTAATCCCGGCACCACCCGAAGTTGCAAAAGCCGGAATCATCACCAGCCCCTTTGCTGCGCTAGCAGGACTCAGAATATAATCATTCTCATTTCCGTGCCGGTAGTGCGCGACAGCAGTTGCAGCAGGAATCTCTTGGAAAAGATAGGCAACGCTTTTGAGTTTGCTCTTATCCTGTTTGCGTGACTGCAAAGGCAAATCCGCGCTCTGCATAAACGGCTCGGTCTCTGAGAACAGGTCAAAGCGATGGGCATATTGCTCCCCAAATTGCAGGATGGTTTCTTCAGTAAATTGCCCGGTGTGCCAGATGTCCGCCAGGTCTTCTTCATATTGTGGGGAGAAAGTATCCTGCAAGATGGCAGTCAGCAGCCGGTGAACGCCCACCACCACCAGGGGCGAAGGGTCATACAGGGCACGCAGCCGGTGGGCTTGCAGCAGCGCGTCTTGCAGGCTGAGCGTGTCTGTGCTGCCGTCATCCCGTTCGACCGTGACCCATGGCTCCGTCCAAAGGTTGAAAGAGGGTTTTTCCATACGTGTTCTCCTTTTTACCCGGTGACAGTCACTGCGGAAGTGACTGTCATCTTCGCATTACGATTTGTCAATCACCAACCCTAAATCAGGGTCCAGTGTCAATTTTATTGTTCTCTCTCCGGCAGGGATTTCAGTTGCACCATTTTTCAGCCACAATGGATAGATAGATTTTAGCAGAGATGAGTCTTGAAATAGGGTTTCTGTTGGGCTGCCCTGTTCGCGGAAATAAGCTACTGCATTGTACTGGCTGAGACGCAAGGTGCGGCGGAGCAGGCGCAAGGCGGTCTGCCGCGCGGGCGCGGTTGTCAGGTCTACCCATTCATCCAGAGGATACAATCTGGCTTTGTCACCTTCTCGCACCAGGGGGAGTATGGTCACGCTCTCTGCACCCAGACGGGTTTGGGCGACGAACCAGGCCGCACTGTTGTCGTCTTCTTCGAAAGTCACCTGGCTGGAGTAACAAAAAGGCCGCCGAGGGTCGGGCGCAGGCAAAAGATATTGCCGGGCTTTGCCGCGAGCGAGGGTTTCATGTTTCTGCAGCTTATCCCACGCTTCCTGCATGGGATCGCCTGCATCAGGCACGCCAGGCGCGTATACCGCCTCCACCAGGGGCCGGTAGTAATCCGGCAGCCGGATTACATTTTTCCCGGTGATAGCCTGCCAGGTTTTTTGCAGGATGTATTCGTGATAAAAACGGTCTGCGCCCATCAGTACCCGGTTATCGTCTGCGAGATCGGGTTCACTGTTGACCCACAAGGTTGGAACTTGGTGCGCCTCCGGGCGAGAATTATCATGGCGATGCACGCGTCCCATGCGCTGTAAGAGCAAGTCTATAGGAGCCAGGTCGGAAACCATCACGTCGAAATCCAAATCCAGACTTTGCTCCAACACCTGTGTGCCGATAACGACGCTGCGTTGCGGACGCGCACCCCCGGGTCCAAAGAGAGTAGTAATATCTTCCTCAAGTTTTTGGCGTTCTTCGAGGGGAAAACGGGCATGGAGCAGGTATGCTGTGAGCGTTGGATCAGCTTGCGTGACGGCCTCATAAAGTTTTTGCGCCCGATCCACTGTGTTGGTGATCCAGCACGCACAGCCTCCCTCCGCGACTGCGTTCAACAGCCATCGGGCTTTTTCTGCCGCGTCTTCGTGGGGAATGTGCAGGTGCTTAAGTTGAAAGACCTGTTGTAGTTTGTAAGCTTCGGGCAGGGCGTGATGGCTTCCGTTTTGACCACCAATCCACAAGCTGGGATAGTCGCGTTCCTGATCAGAACAGGTCTCAAAAGGGGCACCGTAAGCCTTCGCCAGAGCAGTCCGGCGGGATTGGGGCAGGGTGGCTGAGAGCAATATGACCGTGCTGCCCAACGCGGAGAGCCAGCGCAGCATTTGTTCGATGATGGTGGTCATATAGGTGTCGTAAGCGTGAACTTCGTCCAGGATGACGACTTTCCCGGCCAGTCCAATTAACCGCAAGGCGTTGTGGCGCACGTTGAGTGCGGCAAGTTCGGCCTGATCTACCGTACCTACTCCAAAAGGGGCTAACAAGGCTTTCTTTTTTGGCCCAAACCATTCTAGTGATGGGTGTGGTCCTTTTTCAGCATCTCCAAGCGGTTTCAGGCGCAGATCATCTTCCATGAGAAATGCCTGCCCGTGAACCAATTTGGCCTGGGTGGGCAGCCCCAAGCGCTGGTATAGATGGGTTTGCACTCGCTTAAACATCTGGTTGCTGGTAGCCATAGTAGGCAACGCGCAGTAGAGGGCATCCGTGCCGCTATGTTGGGCAACGCGGTGTGCCAGAGCGAGGGCGGCTTCGGTCTTGCCTTCGCCGGTGGGTGCTTCGATGATGGCAAGACAGGGCTGTTGCAGGATTTCCTCTGGGATTTCGTCTATGGCCTGTTGCAATGGGCGGGGAGGTGTACGGTCTGGAAATAATTCCTCGAATTTGGCGGGAGCAGTACTTTGGCTCGGTTGAAAGAACCCGGCTTTTGTTACAGCCTCACGCGCCTGTTGGCGGCTATGGGCAACGTAGTCCAACAGGTCAGTGTCTGAATGCGGCATGAAGTACCGCTCGTCGGACCCCAACCAATCACAGAGAATTGTAAAGCCGGTTAAGGCCATAATCGCAACTGATACGTTTTGGGGTTCAGGCCATTGGACAGGCGTGGCGGACAAGAAAAACGTGCGGAGAAGTTGGTCTGCACGCTGGCGTAGCTGCGCCCATTCTTCTGGCACTTGCAGGCTTCTCATGTGTTTCCGGCTTCGGGAGAGGGAGTCCCCCTCTTGCCGTAGCCCCGGGAAAGTGCCGTGGTGCCCGCCAACCATCTCCAGCCAGGCCCGGCGAAGCCAGTTCCGCTGCGGCCAGGGGGGTAAGTCCGCCTCGTCATACTCATATTTGAGGAATAGCCTCCCCATGTCCGTGTGATGGATTTTGTCTTTGGGTTTCCATGCTCCGAATTCAAAACCTTCCCGCTCCAGCCGTGCTTTTTGGGATGCGTTTTGCGCCTGGAAGGGAACAGAGATTTTACCAATGTCGTGTAACGCGATGAGCCACGGCAACCAATAGACTAACGTCTCATCGTCGGTGTTGAATGCTCGCACCAGTGCTTTCCGCCAGCGGGGAGAGGCCGGTGCGCTTAACAGATGGTACGCGGTATGCCCAACATCAAGCATGTGGAACAGGGCCGGGTGAAAATCCAGTTCGTGTTTACCGGTCTTCCCCCAGCAACGCAACAGGCGTTGTTGGGGTTCTGTAGTTTTTGGAGAAGCGATGTTATATCGATGCATTAGCCGTTTGGCTTCTGTCTCCAATTTCTCGCGCAACCCCTCCGGCCCCACCACCTCGCAATCCGCCCCCCAGCCGCGGATCCAGGGGAGCATATCCAGCGTGCTGGGCACTTTCACCTGCCAGCGCAGCCAGCCGGTTTTTTCGGGGTCGTCTTTGGTCTCCTGCGAAGGGTGCCAGCGGGTTTCCAGGACGCGTTCGCGTACCTTTGGGCTGAAGCGCAGCACGACCTCTATTTTGGCCTCCCCGCCGATCACCGACCAGGCGTGGCGCATCACTTCCAATCCCTGGTATTCAGGGGGGATGGTGCAATTTTCGTCCGTCAATTCCGCCGACTGGATGCGCCCCAGCTTGTATTCGCGCACCGCATCCACATTGCTGCTGTGGCCGATGATATAGGTCGCTGCCCCCACCAGGGAGGGTTCGATCAGGTAGACAGAAAAAACGGTGGGGAATGGATTGCTCCCTGGCGGTTTGTATACCAGCTTGAGCTTCTTGCGGTAAGCGTAAGCCTGGGCAATCTTGCGGAAGATTGATTGGTATTCGTGGTCTTCCTCACGTTGGGCCAGTTCGTCGGCTGCCCGTTCGATCTCCTGGCCGATGGGGGCGTCGGAGCGCAGGACGGTTGCCAGTTTGCGTAAAGCAGTCTCGGCGGGTTCGTTGCGCTGGTCATGCTGCTTCACCAGCAGGCGGGCGCCCAGGTACAGGGTGATCACCTCTTCCGGCGAAAGCTCGAAGCGATACAGGCGCGGCCCGCGAAACTCCAGGGACAACCAACCCCAACCTTCCTGCTCGATCTTGCCCTCGTCCCGCAATTCTGCCAGGTAATTTTGCACTCTGCGGCGGTCCAGCTTGAGTTGATCGGCTATCTCCGCGGTGCGGATGCCCTGGTTCTGCTGAATCTTGAGCCAGATTTGCTGTTTGATCTCTTGTTTGTGTTGGTCTTCGATCCGAGGCATTAGCCCTTCCTTATTTCGTTTGGGTGTGTTTCAAACGAGCGGAAAAGTTCCGGAAATAGGGGTGTGCGGGGGGGGGCGCACACCCCTATTTCCGGTTTTACTTCCACTGGAATGAAACGCACCCATTTCGTTTTCTTCGTGTTTCCTTCGGGTTCACTCAGGGTATGCCTTTGTGCCCTTCGTAGTTTTGCAATGTCAACTTACAAATAAAACTCCGAAATTGGATATTATGTACTTTATGTTAGTTATACTTCCAGTTTAACGGAAAGTTGGAAAATTACAAATAGGCAAATGCCTATCGGGCATACCACAGCCAGCCGTCTTTCTCGGCTTTGTGAACCCGCTGCAGTTCCCTGAGGTAATTGTTCACCGTCCTCCTCCGCAGCCCCAATTCCTGGGCAATTTCACTTTCCCGGATTCCCCACTGGCAGCGCTGTAAAACCTGGAAAATCTGCCTCCGGCGTTCATCTCGTTCACCTTTCTGTAATCTGGCCATTTTTGACTCCTTGAAATCGGTTCTAATTTCAAGGATAATGACCAGTTGGAAATTATTTTTCCAGGTTCGTGCCACCCCAAAATAACGAGAAGATACCATCCAACGAGGCTTCGTCGTGAGCTCAGCCGAACGGTTGGGCTGCTACCCGCTAATATAAGATTGTCAAACTACCCACATTTATCATAATTCTAGCATATATCTTTGATTATTTTACAACTTTTTGGGGTGATCTTTAGTAAATCTGTGCGCCTTTGCCTGATATAATCTGAACGCAGCATTAGGGTATGTGCTCATGTTTTGCTCATGTATCCGCATCGGATCGAGTAGGGTATAATACCAACAGAACAACCTTTGGAAAGTGTACCAATGAATAAAATCACCATTACAGCAATTCTCGATGATCTTCGTGCTGCCGATGAAATCACCCGGCGCTATGAGCGGCTTTACTGGCTGAGTTCGGCAGATTTTTATGACTTGTATATGCAGGGTTTGCTGGATGACGGAGAACACACCGATGAGTTCGCAGAATGGTCAGCCTTTTACCAGATCAAATTAGATCGTGAAGCCATTTTGCGACAGCTATCTCAGGAGCGTGTTGATCGTTTAAAGGCCAGGCAAGAAAGAGGTTTTATCGAGATTGATCCTCGTGAACCGGCTATCCCATTGCCTGCCATCAGATAAATGGCCATCCTTGACCACGCCGACTACGAAGCGCTGATCTATAGCCTGGCAGAAAATTATCCTGAGCAAATACGTAGGTCAACGCTGCGGTTATATACAACCAGCGCACTCACCGCCAGAGTGGAAGGGGAAGTACACTTCACAAATGGTTTAGTGTTAAAAATCAGAGAGTTCCTGGATTTCAGGATCAGGAAAATCATCGATTACAGTTATACTATTTTCCGAGGGGACGAGAAAATCCGCTGGTACGATCCGCAGCCCCATCCCCAAAATCAGGATTTAGCCGAAACCTTCCCGCATCACTACCACGAAGAACCCGATACCAAGCACAACCGCAAGCCCGCGCCGGGGATCGCCTTTGAGGCTCCCAATCTGCCCGGGCTGATTGCCGATTGCATCACATTGGGTGAAATGCTTGCGCAATAAGAGGAATATCTGCGTTTCGGCCATTTCTTCCCAACTGGAAACCACCAAAGAGATAAAACCTAACCCATGCCCAACAACTTCTACACCCCCGCACGCGCCATGGTGATCATGGCCCACCCCGATGACCCCGAATTCTCCTGCGCTGGCACCGTGGCCCGCTGGGCGCAATCTGGCACAGAGGTTTGTTATGTGCTCTGCACCAGCGGCGATGTGGGTATCGCCGAGCCGGGTATGACCCGCGGAAAAGCCGCCGAGATACGCGAGGCCGAAGAACGCGAAGCAGCCAAAATCCTGGGCGTTATGGAAGTCGTCTTCCTGGGTGAGTCGGACGGCATGTTACTGCCCACCCTGGAACTGCGCAAGAAGATCGTACGCGAAATTCGGCGCTTCCGCCCGGAGGTGGTCATCACCGGCGATCCCACTGTGGTGTGGGCCAGCGACCGCTATATCAATCACCCCGATCACCGCGCTGCAGCTACCGCTGCTTTGGATGCCACCTTCCCCGCCGCTGGTCAACCCAACCTTTTCGAAGAACTCGAAGAAGAGGGCCTGACAGCCTACAAACCCCGCAAGGTTTACGTCACCACCTGGGGCGAGGTCGATATTTACGTCAATATCAGCAAGACCATCGATCTCAAAGTCGAGGCCCTGCGCGCCCACAAGAGCCAGATGAAAGATTGGGATCCCGAAGATATGATCAGAGGTTGGGCTGCCGAGCGCGGCAAAGGCAAAGAGATGGCCTACGCCGAAGCCTTCCGCGTGATCACCCTGGTCGATGATGAGAGCTGGGAGAAGACCAAAGGGCGTGTCTTACCCAAAGAGAAATGATAATAGGACACGGATTACGCGGACGCTCTGCGTGCCTTTGGCGAACACGGATTTTTTGTTTATCTGTTGCTCTGGTTACGATGCTCTGCGTCGTAACCGCTGGGTAACGCTCCGCGTTAAACGTGGAACGTTTACACCGGCGTTCCACCGCGGAGCAGTGGAACGAGTCTAAGCAGTAAAACGAGCCTAAATCCGTTAAATCCGTGCGATCCGTGTACCAAAAAAGGAGTGCACATGGAATTTTCTGAACTTATCAAACAGCGTTACAGCGTGCGCGGCTACAAGCCTGACCCTGTCGAAGACAAAAAGCTTCAGCAGGTGTTAGAAGCCGCCCGCATGGCCCCCACGGCAGCCAATATGCAGCCCTTCCAATTGATCGTCGTCCATACCGAGGGACGTGAAGAAGAACTGTGCCGCATTTATGATCGCGAGTGGTTCGTGCAGGCTCCTATCATCATCGTGGCCTGCGGGATTCCTTCCAAGGCCTGGGTTCGGCACGATAAGTCCAACTACAGCGTTGTCGACGTGGCCATCATCATGGATCATCTCATCCTGGCAGCGACTGCTCAAGGATTGGGCACTTGCTGGATTGGGGCTTTCAACCCCGAGGCGGCGCGTGAGATCCTGGGCCTTCCTGAAGGGGTCGACCTCATCGTGATGACTCCCCTGGGCTATCCTGATGCAGAGCCAAAGCCAAAGGTTCGTAAGTCGCTTGAAGAGTTGGTGAGATACGAACGCTGGTAGTTAACAGACCGCCGACGGACGACCGCGGACCGCATCACACTTCATGCTAAACTGAAGTATTCGCCGTCAGCGGTCTATTTCCCATCAAAAAGAAGCCGCCTAAATCGCATTAGGCGGCTTCTTTATTTTGCGTTTCGCTCTTCTAAGCCGGAATGCTCTTGGCGACGATCTCCATGGCTTTGTCGACTACTTCCTCGGGGGTGTCCAACATGCCGCGGAAACGGATCGAGCGGTTGCCGGACTTCAGTGCTTGAAGGCCATTCTCTGCCAACTTATCAATCATTACATTTCGATTATCCTGATCGGGCAGATCGTAAGCGATCATCAGGCCCTTGCCGCGCACGTTGGTCATCATGCCCTTAGACTCGTCAGATACAGCATACAATTCGCCGAGCATCTTCTGGCCTACTTTGGCCGTATGCTCCAAGAGATGCTCTTCTTCGATGATCTCTAAATAACGCGTGCAGCGTACCATATCGACCAGGTTGCCCCCGAAGGTCGAATTGATGCGGCTGGATTCTTCGAAAGCGTGATTGCTGACCTCCTCGATGCGCTTCCCGGCCACGATACCGCAGACTTGAGTCTTCTTCCCAAAAGCGAAGATATCGGGCTGAACATCATAGTGCTCGAAGGCCCACATCTTGCCGGTGATGCCCATACCAGCCTGCACTTCGTCGAAGATGAGCAAGAATTCATACTCGTCAGCCAGACGGCGCAGTTCACGTAAAAATTCTGGCCGGAAGTGATTATCTCCTCCCTCACCCTGTATCGTTTCAATAATTAGAGCGGCGATATCGCCTTTGTATTGGCTGAGGGCAATCTCGATCTGGGTATAAGCCATCTCTTCCAATTTGGTGACTTCCTGAATGGCTTCATCATTTACAGGAAACCGCAATTTTGGGCTGACTACCCGGGGCCAATCAAATTTGGGGAAGTACATATATTTGCGGGGGTCATCCGTGTTGGTGATGGACATGGTATACCCCGAACGGCCGTGAAATGCCTCTTGAAAGTGGATCACCTTAGACCCCAGTCCTTCGACCAATGCTGGGATGGCCTGCTGAAGGTTGGATCCAGCGATGGCGGCTAAGTTCTTGCGTACCTTCCAATCAAAAGCTGTTTTGAGAGCGTTCTCAACAGCCAGGGCACCACCGCTGACCATAAAGAGATGCGGCATTGTCTCTGGCATGGCGACTCGGCCAAAAACTTCCACAAACTCTGCCATCTCGGTTGTGTATATATCCGAATTGGCCGGTTTGTGGATTGCCGAAGCAGTCAACTTTTCTAAAAATGCGGGGTCCTTTAGACGGGGGTGGTTATAGCCAATGGGAATGCTGGCGAAGAAGGTGTAAAAATCGATATACTCGCGCCCGGTGACCGCATCGACCAGATAAGCCCCGTGCGAGCGCTCCCTATCGAAAACAATCGGGCTGCCATCGGCGAGCATATGTTTGCCAATTGCTTGATGAACTTGTGATGGATTCATGAATGGGTATCTCTCCAATTTTTGTGGGAATTCTTTGGGTGTATTTCATTCCAGTGGATGTTATCCCGGAAATAGGGGTGTGCGGGGGGGGCGCACACCCCTATTTCCGGAACTTTTCCGCTCGTTTGAAACACGTCCGAATGCTTTGCTATCTCGCTGCGATTATATTCTCACAGTCAATCAAAAGCAAGACGGTTGATTTGGGTCAGGACGAAAGTCAGGTTGGCTGCCTTATGGTATCATTTTCGGGGAGATGTTAGGGCGCATTTCAAATGAGTTAAAAAAGGTACCTGTATTGCGTACTGCCTACGGCATATTTCATAAGCCTTCCCAAGGCGCGCAGAGCATTGGCGTGAAAAAATAGATAGGAGCCTGCTTCATGCAAGTCCGTCAAATTGATACCAGCAACCCCCACGACGTGCGTCGTTTCATCCGCTTCCCTCTCGATCTCTATAAAGGCAACCCCTACTGGGTACCGACCATGGCAGGCGAGATGAAAGCCGCTCTCGACCCAGAAATGCATCCTTTCTATCAGCACTCTCAGGCGGCGTTTTTTATCGCCGAACGCGGTAAGGAGACCCTGGGGCGCATCGCCATTTTAGATAACAAGCGCTATCGCCCACGAAACCAAAGTGAAACAGGCCTGTTTTATTTTTTCGAGGTGGTCGAAGATTTTGATGTGGCCAGCGCCCTGATCGAGGGAAGCAGCCAATGGGCCAGAGACCAGGGCATCGATACGCTGATCGGGCCAAAAGGGCTTGCCCAGGGCGACAGCATTGGGATGCTGGTGGAGGGCTTCGACTATTTGCCAGCCATGGGCATCGCCTACAACATGGATTATTACCCCGGTTTCCTGGAAAGATTGGGCTTCGAGAAAGAGAGTGATTTACTCTCCGGATTCTTGACAGCAGAAGACTATCAGCTGCCCGAGCGCGTTCATCAGCTGGCCGAAAAGATCAAAAAGCGCCGCGGCTTTCATGTCAGGCAATTCACCACTAAGGAAGAGCTTCGCCAATGGATACCCAATGTGCGCGAAGTGTATAACCAGGCTTTTGCAACCGTACCCGAGTTTGTGCCCATCACCGAAGATGAGGTCTGGTTGATCGCCGACAAAATCCTTTCGATTGCCGATCCTCGCATGCTCAAGCTGGTTTTCAAGGAAGACAAATTAGTGGGATTTCTCTTCGCTTACCCCAATATCTGTAAAGGACTTCAAAAAGCCAAGGGGCGTATGTGGCCATTCGGCTGGTGGCATCTGATGCGGGAATTCAAGCGCACCAAAATGCTGGATATCAACGGCATCGGCTTGCTGCCCGAACACCAGGGGCTCGGCGCGACTGCGATCCTTTATACCGAGCTTGAAAAAACTGTGCGTGATTTTGGCTTCGAATATGCTGATCTTGTCCAGGTCAACGAAACCAATCTAAAGAGTTTCGGCGAAGCCAGCAACCTGGGCGCGAACTGGCATAAGCGGCACAGGATATACAAGAAAGTATTATGATAGTCCCGAAAAAAGGGTGTGCGCAGGGGGGGGTACTCCCCCCTGCGCACACCCTTTTTTCGGGGTAATCCATTCCATGACTTAATAGTTACGGGAGACCAAACTATGATTACAATCGGCGACAGCGCTTCAATGACGAAAACTTTCAGCGATGAA
>JADHXE010000192.1 GCA_016783125.1 Anaerolineales bacterium | reverse complement strand
TGGTTTTCGCAGGCGTCTTCCACCGCAAATCCGACGACGAGCGCGTGGATTTCTTTCTGGCGGCCCGTCAATGGAGCGGCACGCCACAGAATAAAGAGCCTGATAAGTGCGACCAAATCAAATGGTTCCCGGTGGATGCTTTGCCAGAAAACGTGATCCCCTATGTCAGGCGGGCACTGGAGAATTACCTGGCAGGCATTTCTTTTGATGAATTTGGTTGGTAAGCGGATGGTAAAATCGAAATGCACCTTTATTTTCTCTTGTGAAGAAGGATAAGGATATGACTACTCCTACATTGGATGATGTTCGTATTAAAGAACTTTTAAAGCAGGCTATGCTCGAACTAATTCAAGAGCAAAAGGATTTGTTCTCTGATTTATTTGCGGATGCTATTGAAGATATAGCATTGGTAAATGCCATCAAGGAAGGGCAAGAAACTGAATCGGTAGGCAGAGAAGACGTATTTCAAATCCTGGAGGGCGCGGCTTGAAAACTGATTTCAAGAAGAACCTCACCTATTTTCCATAAATTTGTTTGATGAGTTTGGCTGGTAGAGAGACGTAAAGAATGTGGAGGCGGAAAATGAAATCGACCCCGATCTTTCTAATCATTGCAGCGTCATTGATCGTTGCCTGTGCGATAGCGCCAGGTCTGGCTCCTGTCGGAGAGACGCCGCAGGTGGTCGAATCTGCTGAAGAGCCATCTCCGATGCTTGAACTGACGGAAGCACCAGCGGGAGAACCAGAAGTGCCAGAAGAACCTGATGCGCCTGACGTACCTGACGTGCCTGGCGTCATGCCGCGCGGCGTTGTGGATGCCGACCTGATCGTCGATGTGTATGATCTTGAGAAAGCCTGGCCGGGCACCACCTTGTTGACGGACAAGCACACCGGCGCAGCGCGGCTGATCGAGGTCAACATGCTGGGGGAGATCATCTGGGAGTATATGCTGCCTGAGGAGTGGGGTGAGTGGGTGGTGGGCTTCGAAGCTGAACTGCTCCCCAATGGCAATATCCTCTTCGCCCTGACGCGCAGCGGGTTGTATGAGGTCGATCGCCAGGGGAATATCGTCTGGTCGCACGAAGACCGCCAGGTCAGTCACGATGCTGACCGCTTGCCGAATGGCAATACGCTGTATGTGTTCGGCGCTAGAGATGAAATATCTGATGCTGCGGTGAAGGAAGTCGACTCGGCGGGGAATTTGGTCTGGTTCTGGTTCCTCAAGGATCACTTCGATTACGCGCCCTATAATGAGATCGACTACCAGGGCTGGGGACACACCAACGCCGTCACGCGCCTGGAGAACGGCAGCACGCTGATCAGTATCCGAAACTTCGACATGATCGTTGAAGTTGATCCTGAAGGTGAAGTCCTCGATATGGTCGAAGGGGTTGCATTTTCGCCCCATGATCCCCTGGTGCTTGAGAATGGCAATATCCTGGTCGTGTCTCAGACCCGCCAGGTACACACCGTGATCGAAATCGACCGTCAGACCAAGGAGATCGTCAAAGAATATTACGCGGTTTACGACCGTCCCAACATGCCCGTGCGGGATTGCAACCTGCTGCCCAATGGCAATGTGCTCATCACCGCGGCCAGGGAGATCATCGAAGTGGCCCCCGATGGCGAAGTCGTCTGGCGGTTTGGCCTGGCCGACAGCGTGCCCGAGTTGGAAGATTCTGCCCAGTTGGGTTTCTATAAAGCTGAGAGGCTGAGCAACCTGCCATAGGAGAGATAATGCTTGAGCATCCAACCAAGAAATGCCGGGTAATTAAGGCATACGAATCGGATTACACAGAACCCTGGTGTATGTGCGGGGGGGAGCAATTGAAGATCGGAGAAAGAGATAGTGAATGGGATGGCTGGGTCTGGTGCATCAACCAGGAGGGAGAGAGCAGGTGGGTTCCGGAGGATTTTATGGAACGCCAGGGGGATACCTGCGTAGCGCTGCGAAATTATGAATCGACAGAGCTTAGTGTGCAATTAGGTGAAGTGCTGTCGATGGGGGCGGAAGAAAGCGGCTGGGCCTGGTGTACCAAAGATGCTGATAAGGCCGATCAGGCCGGGGAGAGTGGATGGGTTCCTTTAGAATGCCTGGAGATTCTCTAGTTGGGGATGTAAAGCAATAATTTCGACCATGCGCATAGCCACTATGGCTTCTCACTGGCGACATCATCTTACTGCTGGTGACATCGCTCTGCGGTGTCGCCGTAGATTGTACGCTCCGCGTTATACTGTGACGAACGCGGAGCGTCAGAAATGTGTTCCACCGCGGAGCGTCGGAACGAGTTTAAACTGACCACTGACCACCGTCTACTGCTAACTGTCTACTGATACACCTCGGGATTGACGCAGTTGGGCAGCCGCTCACCGCGCAAGCCAGCCAGCAAATTATCACAAGCCAACTCGGCCATGCGTCGGCGGGTGTAATGGGTGGCCGAGCCAATATGCGGGACGATCAGGCAGTTGGGCAGGGCGTAGAGCGGATCATCTGAGGGCAGGGGTTCAGGGTCGGTGACATCCAGGGCCGCGGCGGCGATCCAGCCTTCGCTCAGGGCGCGGTATAAATCCTTGGTGGCCACCACCGGGCCGCGAGCGGCGTTGATCAGGATGGCACTGGGTTTCATCGCTTGCAAAGCTTGGGCATCGATGAGACCGCTGGTTTCGGGGTTCAAGGGGCAGTGCAGGCTGAGAAAATCACTTTCCGTCAATATTTTATCGAGCGATTTGCGCATAGCCAATAAAACAACTTCAATTTCATGGTGGGGATTGGGGTCGCTGTAGATGATCTTCATGCCGAACGCCTTGGCGCGTCTGGCGACGGCGGCACCGATCTTACCCATGCCAACGATGCCCAGCGTAGCGCCATTCAAGTCGGCGCCGAGCCAGCCGGTGGGGGACCAGGTCGTCCAACGGCCTTCACGGGCGTCTTTGCTGGCTTCGGGGAGCTTTCGGGCGGCGGCCAGGAGCAAGGCCATGGTCAGGTCAGCGGTGCCCTCGGTGAGTACGCCGGGGGTGTTACCGACAGGTATGCCGCGCCGGGTGCAGGCCGCCACGTCAATGTTGTCATAGCCCACAGCCATGTTGCTGACCACTCTCAGATTAGGCGCTTTACTGAGCAACTCCTCGGAGACAGGAATCGTCAAAAGGGAAAAGACCCCCTCAGCCTCAGGTAAATGCTCGTCCAACTCCGGGGCCAGGTGATCCGCGTCGGGCGGGCCGGTCACTATAAGGCACTGACCAGCTAATTTCCTCAGCCATTCTTCTGGCAGGGTATGGGTGATAAGTACCAGGGGGAGTTCAGCAGGCATGGATGTATCTCCAAGGGTTGAATATCATTGAGGAAGCCAGGAAATTAGGAAATCAGGAAATCAGGAAAGCAGGAAAGCAGGAAACCAGGAATAAAAATCTTCTTTCCTGCTTTCCTGGTTTCCTCATAGTTTTTATAGTTCACGATTCATCTTCATCTTTCTTAGGCTTCAGTACTGCGCGGAATTCAATCAATCGTTTGTCGACAGCATAGTTGAAAGTTTCCTCAGGATACGTGCCATCGTCCTGTAATTCACCGATTTCCATATCTGTGAATAGGGCTAGGGCTTCATCCAGGGTGCTGATGGGCCAGATGTGGAATTGCCCTTCTTTGACGGCCTCGATGACATCGGATTTGAGCATCAGGTGGCGGGTGTTGGCCTGGGGGATAATCACTCCTTGAGACCCAGTCAGGCCCTTGTTCTTGCAAGTTGTGAAGAACCCTTCGATTTTTTCATTAACACCGCCAATCACCTGGATCTCTCCGCGTTGGTTGAGTGATCCTGTCATAGCGCGATCCTGGCGCAAGGGTATGTTGGCGATGGCAGAGAGCAGCGTACAAAGCTCAGCGGCAGAGGCGCTGTCACCTTCTACGCCGCTGTAGCTTTGTTCGAAGGTCAGGCTGGCAGTCAGGCTCAAAGGTTTATTGTGCCCGTAGCGCTGCCCTAATAAACCGCTGATAATCAGCACACCTTTTGTATGGATGGGGCCGCCGAGTTCAGCCTGCCGCTCGATATCCACTACGCCTTCACTGCCCGGATGTACCGATGCGGTAACGCGGCTGGGGCGGCCAAAAGCGTATTCACCTAGAGCTGATACTGAGAGGGCGTTGACCTGCCCGACGGCTTTGCCGGTCACATCGATCAGGATGGTTTCCTGTTCTATCTGCTCCTGGGTGAGTTCTTCAGGTAGATTGTCGCGATACTCTTTCTCCTCGATGGCGCGATCCACCGCACCCGCGTCGACGATTTTAGCACCACCTTTTTGTGCCCAGTGAGAAGCCTCGCGGATGATGTCAGAAATCTGTCCAAAACGGGTACTGAGTTTGTGCTGATCCCCGGCCATGCGCGAGCTGTGCTCCACAATGCGTGCTACAGCGGTACGGTCGAAGGGGTGTAAATTATTGCCGTCGACTACCGATTTGATGAACAAAGCGTAGTCATAGGCATTCTCGTCTGAACGCTCCATGGTAGAAGCGAACTGTGCCCGCACTTTGAAAAGCTTGGTGAAGTCGAGATCGTATTGGCGCAATAACTCATGCAGAAGCGATGTTCCAAAAAGAATCACTTTCACCGAGAGGGGGATCGGTTCTGGCTCAAGGGAAACGGTGCTGATCAGGCTCATTTGCGAGCCTAATTCCAGGATGCGGATTTCTCCATCGCGCAAAGCCCGTTCGAGACCCTGCCAGGCATAGGGGTTCAAGAGCACATCCCGGGCGGGGATCAACAGATAGCCGCCATTAGCACGATGCAGCGCACCAGGACGGATCATAGTGAAATTCGTTTGAGAGGCGCCCATCACCAGGCGGTGTTCGATGCGACCGATCAGATTTTGATAGGTTGGGTGACTTTCCATCACCACCGGCGCTCCTTCTAACTCGCTGTTGCTAACCAGCACGTGGATCTCATAACGGCTCAACCATTGGGAGTCCGGATTTGATTCATCATCTCCACGGAATATTTCTATATTTTGGATGATGTCATCTTGGATGGCATCTAAATGCTTGATAACTTTCTCTGAGTGTTTGTATTTTGCTTTAGTGGTTTCAACCAGGTGATTGATGGCAAACAGCGCTGTGTAATTATCCAGCTCTTTTAGTTTTTGGTAAAAAGATTCGCCGATCTCTCTGATCTTTCGGAGGGCTGTTTGGGTTTTGTCCTCAAGCTGGCTCTGCAAGTCTTGCAGCTTTTGCTGATCTTCTTCGGAGAGTTTTGCGAGATGCTCTGGCGTAATAGGTTTGCCTTCGACGATAGGGATGAGGGCGAACCCCGATGGAGTTCGGGCGATAGTAAAGTTGATTTCCCTGGCTGCCTCTTGCAGTTTTTTGAACTCGCTCTCCTGGGCTTCCTGCATAGATTTGTTCAGGCGGTTGTGCTCTTCGACATATTCTTCGCTCTGGAATGTTTGCTGAAGCTCAATTTGACAACGCTCGATCAGATCATCGATATCCTCTTTCAGAGTGACGGCCTGGCCCGCGGGCAGGCTTATCGCCTTGGGTCGGTGAGGGTTATCGAAGTTATTGACATAGCACCAGTCATCGGGCACAGGTTCGTCAGCAGCTTTCCGTTCCAGATAATCTCTTGTCAGCGTGGTGCGCCCAGAATCTGGCAGGCCGGCAATGAAGATGTTGAAGCCCGGCCCCGTGACCTCGCTGCCCAATTCGAGCGCCCGTAAAGCTCTTGGCTGCCCGAGTACTTTCTCCAGAGCAGGCAGTTCATCTGTGCTCTTAAATTTGAATAATTTTGGATCGCAGGGATGATGCAATGCCTTTGATGGAAGTGCCTGGGGTTTTGACATCAGATTGCCTCCTCATGGGTTTTAATGTGTCATTGCGAACGCAGCCGCCGAAGGCGCGCCGTTGGCGAGCGGAGTGTGGCAATCTCCTCGCGAACCAGGAGATCGCTTCGTCGCACACACCAGCGGCGGCTCCTCGCGATGACATCTACCCCGATACTTGCTCGAGAACCAAAATGTGTATCTTGAGTTTACAACACCTGAGAGGCGGAGTCAAAGGGAAACTAGAAAGCAAAGATAAAGGCCAGATCGTTGACGTTGGTCAGCGTGGGCCCGGGCTTCAACAAATCCCCCAGGGGATCGAAGAAATCATAGGCGGCGTTGCGGGACAGGAATTCGGCGTGGTTCAACCCCCGATGATTGGCCTGGCTCAATGTTTCCCCACTGACGACCGCCCCGGCGGCATCGGTGGGGCCGTCATCGCCATCCGTAGCCAGGGTGATCAGGAAGACATCCTGCAAGTCGGCCAACTCCTCGACTGCGCTGAGGGCCAATTCCTGGTTGCGTCCGCCGAAGCCATCCCCCTGTAGGGTTACGGTAGTTTCCCCGCCAGCAATGATGCAAGCCGGCCGAGGGATGGGGTCGCCGGTAGCCGCGATTTGTTGGGCAATCGCCGCCAGCGCGGGACCGATCTCACGGGCTTCGCCTTTTATACGCGTTGTCAGCAAGAGAGTATTGAAGCCTTCCTGGTTGGCTTTTTCCAGCGCGGCTTGTGCAGCTTTGAGATTATTTCCAATTATGATATTGTGGGTGTGCTCAAAAATGGGATCGTCTTCTTTAGGTGTTTCAGGTTTCTCCCCTGAAGCGCCGCTCCACAAGTGGGCCAGAATTGATGAAGGTATGTCCTGCGTGAGATCGAAGCGCTCGATGATGTCTAAGGCATCGGTATAAGTAGTCGGATCAGGAACAGTAGGCCCAGACGCGATCACATCCAACGGGTCGCCAATCACATCTGAGAGGATCAGCGAAATCATCTGTGCAGGATGCGCTAAACGCGCCAGGTTGCCACCTTTGACCAGGGAGAGATGTTTCCGGAGAGTGTTGATCTGGTAAATATCGGCTCCGCAAGCCAACAACAACTTGTTTACTGTCTGAAGATCAGCCAGGGAGACATCAGGGACAGGCGCGGTCAACAATGCTGATCCACCCCCTGAAATCAAGAAGATGACCAGATCGTCTGGGGTGGTGGTTTGCAGAAGTTCGATGATGCGCTGCGCGCCCTCGATGCCGCGCTCGTCGGGAACGGGGTGGGAGGCGGGGATAATGGTGAATGGTGAATGGTGAATGGATAATTGTGAATGGGATTTGGTGATCAAGATGCCTTTGGTGAGGTGATCTTCGAGAATTTCGACGGCGGCCTGCGCCATGGGAAGGCTGGCTTTTCCTATCCCCAATACAAAGACTCGGTGGACAGCTT
The DNA here is from genome assembly GCA_016783125.1 of Anaerolineales bacterium. Taxonomy (GTDB): domain Bacteria; phylum Chloroflexota; class Anaerolineae; order Anaerolineales; family UBA11858; genus NIOZ-UU35. The sequence continues at coordinate 1,627 of JADHXE010000192.1, read as the reverse complement.
CAAGATCATAACTCTTAGGACCAACGATAAGTTGATCAGCATGACGCTTCAGGTGTTTCGCTAAGGCATTAGCAGGATCGACAGCGTTGATCGCGGCAGTCAGGATCCGCGCGACACGTTCTCCATGGGGCGAAGATCGCAGTGATGATGTAAGAAATTGGTCAGCTTCCATTGGGATAGTTCAGGCAGCGCGCCGAATGCACTCAGGGCTGTCATTTCTGGGGCTGTTGACGAAAGTAGAGACGGGATGGGCTTCCATTTCCTCCGCGGGGTAGGGCGCGAGAAGTTCGTTCAATTCATTGGGCGATTTCTCCGCAGGGGCTAGCCATGTTTCATATGATGATGGCGGCAAGATCACTGGCATACGATTGTGGAACGGCTTGACGAAATCATTGGGCTGGGTGGTGATGATCGCCGCTGAGAGAACCTCCGAGCCATCGGGAGAATTCCATCGATCCCAGAGACCGGCGAAGGCGAAAGGTTTCCCAGATTTCAGGCGAATATAATGCGGAATTTTAGATTGATTTCCCGGCTGCTTCTGCCATTCGTAGAAGCCGCTGGTCAGGATCAGACAGCGCCGGTATTTGTACGCTGCTTTGAAAGAAGGTTTCTCGGCGAGTGTTTCACTGCGGGCGTTGATCATGCGGTTGCCAATCTTGGGGTCTTTGGCCCAGAATGGGATCAAGCCCCACACATAATAGTCGAGCTTATTCTCTCCGGTGTTGGGCACTACCGCGATGGGCTGGATGGGTGCGATGTTGTAGCGTGGCGCTTGAGATTTAGCGCCTTCTGGGATGGTCAACCACGAGAAAGCTTCAGCGATCTCGTTGGGGGTAGCTGTAAGTGTAAATCGTCCGCACATAGCATCTCCCTTTCTAAAAACGATCAGTACAGCGCAGTTTGCTCTCCTTGGATTGCCAAATCCAAGGCGGATCAGGCGATCCTCCCAGGGCAATTGCGGTTTATTGATAATGCTAAAAAAGCGCCCTCCAACCTGAGGGGGGCAGGCTGGAAGGCTATTTCATTATTGCACAAATCGGTAGGGTTGTCAACGATTCAGCCGGGTAGTACAATTCGATTGATATGGATCAGGGGGAATGGATGATGCAATTTATGTTTGCGTGGAACGAGTCAACAATGAGTTTATCCTCAACTTAGCGCATTTCCCTGAGGATTGTTGCGCGCAAATTTGCTAATTTCAGTAGATCACAGTTTTTCGCTGAGACCCGTACCCCAAGGGCAGGCTTCGCGCTCTCCGGGTTGAGCCAAAATCGTGAAGTACTGAGTTTGACAAGCTCTCCGAAGGTTGGTTTTGTGTCGGAAGGGCGGAGCGCGTCTAAAAGTACTATGATTTCTAGGATATTCTTATTTCTAACAAGTATCGAAGGATTTGTTGTTGTTTGGACAATTCTTCAATCGCCGTCGGAGGCAGATAGTGCGCGTCTATTTGGCCTATCGACGATGAGATTGATATTGTTGGGGGGCGCTTTGGTTGTCGTTTTACTAGCACTTGGATTGTTGTTTGCCTCGTTTTGGAAGCGTTCCTGGTACAAAGGAGTTCGAGATAGATTAAAAGTCAGAACTGAAAATCGAGTTGTTTTATTTACCGTTTTGGGTTTGAGCGTCC
>JADHXE010000014.1 GCA_016783125.1 Anaerolineales bacterium | reverse complement strand
GGCTGATTTCCAGGGCCATTTTTAGCACAAGCGTGCTATAATACATTCTCCGATCCGTGAAATCCGTGACGCCAGAGGCGCGCCTACGGCGTCTGTGTCAAAAAAAACTACTATGACTTCATCTCCTACTATCCGCGTTGTGGGCGCACGCGTCCATAATTTAAAGAATATCACCGTTGAAATCCCGCGCGATAAATTCGTTGTCATCACCGGGTTATCCGGTTCGGGAAAATCATCTCTGGCATTCGACACGATCTTCGCCGAGGGTCAGCGCCGCTATGTTGAGTCGCTCTCGTCCTACGCCCGCCAGTTCCTGGGGCAGATGGATAAGCCCGATGTTGATTATATCGATGGGCTTTCCCCAGCAGTATCTATCGACCAACGCGCCACATCCCGCAACCCGCGCTCCACGGTTGGCACCGTTACCGAGATCTATGACTACCTGCGTTTGCTCTTCGCCCGGGCGGGTATCCCCCACTGCCCTGAGTGTGGCCGGGAAGTGTCCAAACAATCCGCCCAGGAGATCGTCGAAGCCATCGAAACCATCCCTGAGGACGCGCGCCTGCTGCTCCTGGCCCCGGTGGTACGCGGCCGAAAAGGCACCTATCAGGCTGTGTTGGACGAAATCCAAAAATCTGGGTTCTTGCGCGTCCGCGTCGATGGGACGGTTTACAGCCTGGACGAAAAAATCGAAATGGATCGCTACAAAATCCATCACATCGAAGCCGTGGTGGATCGGTTGGTGATCCATAAATATGAAGACGCCGAAGAAGCCGAAAACTTCCGCACCCGCCTGACAGACTCTGTGGAGACGGCGCTTAAGTTTGGCGAAGGGTATCTCATTGTGTCGAACGTGGAGCGTGGAGCGGCGAGCAGCGAGCGCGAAAAGCATCCCGCAACGGACAACGCTCCACGCTCCACGCTCCACGCTCCACCCCCTGCTCCCCCGCCCGTTGACATCTACTTCTCCGAACACCTGGCCTGCTCAGAGTGCCACATCAGCCTCCCCGAGATCGAACCGCGCACCTTCTCCTTCAACACTCCCCATGGGGCTTGCCCGGAATGTCAGGGGTTGGGCGGCAAACTGGAGATTGACCCCGACATACTTATCCCCAACAAGGATCTCTCTATCAACGGGGGGGCAATTGCGCTCTCATCCTGGGATGGTCCCCGAGAAGAGGGCGGCTGGTATTGGCAGAGCCTCGAGGCAGCTGCCCGGCACTATAAAATCGATCTGGATTCCCCCGTCCGTAAACTCCCTCAAAAGGAGCTTGATATCCTGCTTTACGGCTCAGGCGGGAAAGAAATCACCATGAAATATCGCAACGCCCGCGGCAATGAGTACACCTTCAAACGTGTCTTCGAGGGCGTGATTGGCAACCTGGAGCGCCGCTACAGCGAGACCAACTCGGAATATATGCGTGAGCGTATATCCAGCATCATGAGCACGAAAACCTGCCCCACCTGCCAGGGTAAACGCCTGCGTAAAGAGGCCCTGGCCGTAACGCTGATCGACACCAATATCATCACCATTACCGATTGGCCCGTGCATCAAACGCTGGGGTGGGTGGAAAAATTAACTGCGGATGACTCCTCTCTCACGGAACGTCAGCGGATCATTGCTTCACGCATCATGCGAGAATTGCGGGAACGCCTGGGATTCCTGGTAGATGTAGGCTTGGATTATTTGACCCTGAACCGCTCCGCGGCCACCCTTTCAGGTGGGGAGGCTCAACGAATCCGGCTCGCCACCCAAATTGGATCCCGGTTAATGGGCGTCCTTTACGTGCTCGACGAGCCTTCGATTGGTCTGCATCCCCGGGATAACGCGCGTCTGTTGCGCACCTTAGAGGGATTGCGCGAACTGGGCAACACCGTGCTGGTCGTAGAGCACGACTCCGAGACCATCGAAACCGCCGATTGGATCCTCGACCTGGGACCCGGCGCCGGGGAACATGGCGGCGAGGTGGTTGCTGAAGGTACAGTAGCCGACATCCTGGCCCACCCCACTTCTCTCACCGGGGCTTATCTCTCTGGAAAATTGCAGGTTCCCATCCCGGAGAAACGCCGCAACGGCAATGGGAAATACATCAAGATCGTCGGCGCGCGCCAGCACAACCTTAAAAATATCGATGTAAAAATCCCCCTGGGAAGATTAATATGCATCACCGGAGTCTCGGGATCAGGGAAATCGACCTTGATGGTCGATGTGCTCTACCAGGCCCTGGCCAGGGAAATCCACCGGGCCAAATCGCTCCCTGGAGACCACGATCACATCGAGGGGCTGGATTTGATCGATAAGGTTATCAATATCGACCAATCCCCCATCGGGCGCACGCCGCGCTCCAACCCGGCGACATACACCAAGCTGTTCGATCACATCCGCAAGCTGTTTGCCGAGCTACCCGAGAGTAAAATCCGCGGCTACAAGCAGGGACGTTTCTCCTTCAACGTGCACGGCGGACGCTGCGAGGCCTGCCAGGGGCAAGGGCAACTGCGCATCGAGATGCAGTTCTTGCCCGATGTGTATGTGCCCTGTGAAATCTGCAAAGGGACGCGCTTCAACCGCGAGACCCTGCAAGTGCGTTTCAAGGAATATAATATCGCCGATGTGCTGGATATGACCATCGAGCGCGCTTTAGAAGTCTTCGCTGCCTTCCCGCCGATGGTCAACCGCTTGCAGACTCTTTTCGAAGTGGGCTTAGGTTATATCCGCGTCGGCCAGCCCGCGCCGACCTTGTCGGGAGGCGAGGCGCAGCGGGTCAAGCTGGCCCGGGAGCTTTCCAAGCGCTCGACGGGCAGTACCTTGTATGTGTTGGATGAACCTTCGGTAGGGCTGCACGCCGCGGACGTGCACAAGCTGATCGAGGTTTTGCACCGCCTGGTAGACGGCGGCAACACCGTCCTGATCATCGAGCACAACCTGGATATCGTCAAAGTCGCCGATCACATCATCGACTTAGGCCCTGAGGGCGGCGAGGCTGGCGGCGAGATCATCGCCGAGGGCACGCCCGAGGATATCTGCGGCAACCCAAATTCGTACACCGGGCAGTATTTGCAAAAGTATGTCAGGGCCACGCACGATCTGGATTGTTTGTGATGTGAAATAACCTCTCAAAATCACCCTCCCGCAGGTTGTCAGATGGGAGAGCGTAGAGCGACTACCCTGCTGTAAATGGGTGCGATTGTACGCCCCGCTAAAACCTGCGGGAGGGTTTTCGACTGAGGATATCTGCGGCAACCCGAAGTCGTATACGGGGCAGTTCTTGCAGAAATACATCCAGGCCACGCACGATCGGGAGCGTTTGTAATAGAGGTATAATAGCTATAGTATTACTCTGCAAGATTTTGCGCTATCCGCGAGAATGTTGCGCTAAACGTTATGTGTCACTTGCAGACTTGCCACTTGCAGACTTGCGGCTCCGCCGCGCTATGGAGTCAATTATGGAAACGACAATAAACGTCAAACTGGAACGTCAGTTATGGGAGTTGTTTCGCCCCTATTACCAACAGCCCGATGAGGCAGTGAAAGAGGTGGCTGTATTAGAGTTGTATCGGCGTCGCGAAATATCTAGTGGGAAAGCTGCCCAGTTACTGGGCATGGAGCGTTTTGAATTCATACGCTACGCGGCCCGTTTAGGAATTCCGTTCTTCGATATGGATGAAGGTGAGCTAGCAAACGAAGTCTACCAAGCTGAATTAGAATGAGCAGACCAGAGATCGTTGCCAATTCCAGTCCATTCATCGCTCTAGAAAGGGTTGGATATCAACATCTACTTCCTGCACTATTCGAGCAGATAAACATCCCTCCCGCTGTCCAAAATGAAGTATTCAAGGAGCAACCACTCCCTGATTGGGTAAAAGTAGTACATCTGACTCAACCGCTCGCTCCTCGAATGACATCGGCCCGCTTGGGACCTGGAGAACGAGAGGCTATTGCTTTAGCGATGGAATTAGAAGCGGAAGAGCTTATACTTGATGATCTGCCCGCACGCCGATTGGCAATATTTCTGGGATTGAATGTGATTGGCATCTTGGGGTTACTATTGAGAGCAAAGAAGCGTGGAATCATCCCTCAAGTGCAGCCATTGATGGATGCTTTGTATACCCAGGAGTTCCATATTTCTGAAAGATTATATTCAGGTATTCTTGAGGCGGCAGGGGAGGGATGAGCGCCGTTTGATTTAAACTTTTATCAGACAAAAAGCGGCCTGCTGCAAGGGAATCCGTTCTCCCCAGGCAGCAGGCCTGTTGTATATTTGGCTGGCTTCATTATTGGATCACTGACCCGCTGAATATAAAATGAGTTCGCTGAGAGTTCTTCAGCGGAATCAAAGAACCAGTGCAATCAGCGATCCAAACGACTGCGCAGTTTAAAAGCTTCTTCCCCCGAAAACAACCCTTCCAAAGGCTCAGCCTCCAAAGCCATTACGCGGCTGTTGGCGAAGAAGGCAAAATCGAAATCTGTGGGGTCGCCAGCTCGCTTGCCGGGAATAGGCATCAGCCGGGCGGTGAGGGGTTTATCCAGACGTTGAGCCAGGGCAGCCAAGTCAAGCAGGATGGCGGTTAGTTGCCCGGGAGTTGTGTCCCCGGGTAAAGGCATAGTATCCAGCCCGGTGCCGCAGACCGCCGAGTAGAGCAGTAAATCTTTGACCGTCAGATGACCCTCAGCGGCGCGGGCGGCCAGAGCCGAATCTTCTAACACCGGCAGCATCAAGCCGCTGAAGCCCGTGTGGGGGAAGTCCGCTCGGTCTATTGTCTCCGTGATCAATGCAGCCGCGGCCAGAGAACCGTGCAGCCCTACAGCCGGTACCCCCAGTCGCTCGAAAGCCGTACCCAGGGAGAGAGCACCCTCGGGAAACGGAGCCAGGGAGAAGTCGATGCCGCCGAAGGGGATTGCGAATTGGCGAGTCAGCGAGTCAGCGATTTGGACGAGTTTGCCAGCGTGAGATTCGATACTCCTGGATAGGCGATGGCGGGCATCGGCCAGGTTCTTCGCTCCACTGAAGGCTTCGACAGCCAGGTCTGCCGCTTCAGTAGCGATAGCAAAGGCTGGCGCTCCCCCACCATGATAGGCAGCCGGGAAGAAAGGCGCGCCTGGCGGGACGTTGGCCAGGGCCGCAAAGTAGAGATTGGCAAAGCCTTTGGGGTCCTGCGGGGCCAGACGATGGACGATCTCAGCGCAAGCGCGCACGGCGGGCAAGGAAATCCCCACTTCTGATGAACTCATCACAGCAGAAGCGAAAACGTTCTTTGTAGATTCCAGAACTTCAGGGATGACCTGGTAACTTTCTGGGAATGCTGGCAGCGCGGGGCCGATGGCAATATAGTCAAAGCCGAGCGGTGTCACAGCAGCTTCTAATGCCTGCGCAAGATCAATAGCCTCGGAAACAGCGCTTCTAGAATCCAGATTCACCAAACGGGGAAAAGGGATCGTGGCTAACCGGACGGTTTGGACCTGGTAGCCCGCGGCTTCAAAAGCCGGGCGCGCCTCGGCGATGAAATCCCCAGCTTGTTGGAGAACATCGTCATCGAGAGGCCATTTGGGATCGCAGAAGTAGGTGATGGAGCGAATCTTCATTTTCAGTTATCAGTTTACAGTTGCCAGTAGTCAGTAGAAGTTTCCGGCATGGCTCATTTTGAACCAAAAACACCCTTCGTCAAGCTCAGGACATGCCTTTACAATTAGCGTCACAGGTTTGCTTCGCTTTGCGTGCCTCTGGCATTGCATGCCGTTGGCATCACGAATGATTACGAATATCACGAGTTACACGAATTTTTCATGGCTTTATTCGTGCAATTCGGCCAATTCGTGCATATTCATGTTTTCTCTTGCTTCAAATTCGTCAAGCTAGATTCTCAGTATTTTGAACCATGCCAAGTTTTCCGACTGTTTACTGCTTACTATCCTCCTCGCGGATAACCTGGCGTAATTTATCAATCGGCTGCAACTGCCCCTCTTCATCCTCATAATACCAGTGCTCCCAACCATTGCAGGGACTGCCGCCCATCAGGAATTTGCCGGTTTGGTGGATAGAGCCTTCGAAGACTTCGTAACGCAGATGCCCATCAGGTTTGATATGCGCCACGATGGCCGGGTTCTTACGAAAATAGAGCACCTGCCCAGGGGAGAGGAGTCCGCGCTCCAACAGATGCACAAAGGGGACGCGTGGCGCGCGGCGTTTGCGGTCGCTTACATCGAAGATGTCAGCATTAAATAGCTCTGGCGTGATGGCATCGATCCGCTTTTGGGCCACGTCAATATAACTCTCCTCACGCTCGATGCCGATCCAATGGCGGTGCAGTTTCTTAGCCACCGCCCCGGTGGTGCCCGTGCCAAAGAAGGGATCCAAAACCACACCACCTGGATCACTGGCAGCCAGGATGATGCGATAGAGCAACGCTTCAGGCTTTTGCGTGGAATGGGCTTTCTCGCCTTCTACCCTGATACGCTCCGTTCCAGAACAGATCGGAAGCAGCCAATCGCTGCGCATTTGCTTGTCATCGTTGAAGCCCTTCATGGCGTGATAGTTGAAGCAATACCTGGCCCCCTCGAATTTACTGGCCCAAATCAGGGTTTCGTGGGCATTGGTGAAACGCACCCCGCGGAAATTGGGCATGGGGTTGGTTTTGATCCAGACAACATCGTTGAGAACCCAGAATCCTATATCTTGCAGTATGGTCCCTACGCGGAAGATATTATGATAAGAGCCGATCACCCACAGCGTGCCATCATCCTTGAGCACCCGGCGGCAGGCGTAAAGCCAGGCGCGGGTGAATTCATCGTAAGCCGGAAAACCATCGAACTGATCCCACTTATCCGAGACAGCGTCCACGCGGGTCATATTGGGACGCCATAAATCCCCCGAAAGCTGCAAATTATAAGGGGGATCGGCAAAGATCAAATCGGCCGACTTTTTCGGCAAATCGTTGAGTATTTCGATGCAGTTACCTTGCAGGATGGTGTCGAGGGGAAGAGACATGGGGTTGGGGATTGGGGATTGGATATTGGAGATTAGAGATTAGAGATTGGAGGTTAGTGAGACTGTCCACTAGACATTATTGGAAACAATATGGGGGAGCAGATGACAGTCACTTTGGGTTGGTTTGCCACTTGTTTTATAGTCAAAAATGCTCAGGTTGGCTAACTTCAAGTGACTGTCACCTTATTTCCAATAAAGTCCACTGGTTACTGTCTCTGTCGGACGATTTCGAACATCAGGATCGCGCCAGCCGCGGATGCGTTGAGCGACTCGATGCCGCCGGGCATGGGGATATTTAGGGTCTGGCCGCCCAAGCTGCGGGCTTCCGGCCCTGCACCTTGGGCCTCGCCGCCGATAATCAACGCCAGGGGCACTGTCAGGTCGGTTTGAGAATAAATATGCACTCCCGCCACCTCGGACAAGAAAACCTGTAGGGGTTCGATCATTTCCCGAACCTCATCCCATGTTCCCGTTTGTATAGGCAAGGAAAAATGAGCGCCCATCCCTGCCCGCAGGACTTTGGGCGCATAGGGGTCCACATTCCCAGGGGGCAGTAAGACCACATCCACTTTGGCGGCTAACGCCGTGCGCAGCAACGTGCCCATATTGCCAGGATCGCGCACATTATCCAGCAGCAGCACAAAGTTCAGATCAGTGGGAGGGGAAACTTGGGCCATCGGTAGCACAGCTAAAATTCCCTGGGGCGTTTGCGTGTCGCTGGCTGCGCGCATCACCTCGGGGCTGACCGGAACGACATCAACATTTACCTGCCGAAAAGCATCTACAATCTCTTGTCCACGCTGGTTGAGATCGTCAGTGTAGAAGATGAATTGCGCGTCCCAACCCGTTTTCAAGGCCTCTTCGACCAGGCGGACGCCCTCCACGACGAAGGCCTGGACCTCACGCCGGTTGCGGGATCGAGCCTGCAAAGCGCGTACATGTTTGACTTTGTCGTTACTCGTAGAAGTTAGCATGTAGCTGTGCGTGGGAGCAGGGGTGATCAGGTGCCAGGGTGTTTCCATGCACCCAGCCTCCCTAGCTCCCCTTCTCCCCAGCCCGAGAATCCCACGCCTGGACGAAAATATCCAACGTGGTTTGGTCATAGAGAACCAGACGAACCAGGGCAAGGGCTGATTTTTGATTTTCAATGAAATACACTTCAAGCGCTTTGAAAATAATCTGCGCGGCGCGCGCTTTGGGGAAACCAAATATCCCTGTGGAGATGGATGGGAGGGCGATGGATTTCAGGTTCAACTTATCGGCACGGCGCAGGGAGCCTGAAACAGCCGCGTCGAGCTTGGCATCTTCGTCGCCTTCGCCCCACACCGGCCCAACGGCATGGATCACATAACGGCAGGGAAGATTTCCCCCGGATGTATAGGCCGGTTCAGCATGACCTACGGGGCCATGCTCCCGCACCCAGGCACAGCTCTGATCTTGGATGACAGGCCCGCCCTTGCGGGCAATGACTCCCGCCACGCCGCCGCCATGTATCAGGCGCGCGTTGGCGGCATTGACAATTGCATCCACATCCTGCCGGGTGATATCCCCCTGTACGATTTGAAAGCGTTGCCCTGAGGGATAAGTAAGTTCACGCAGGGGTTGAGTCATAACAAAAAGATTGTAGCACTCACCAAAATGGCCGTCAACGCGGGGAATCAATAAACCCGGTTTCTGCAAGTGAGAAACCGGGTTTCTGGTATTTTAGGGCACCAATCTGAGATGCCCTTCGGCGTCGGCTTCGACATCATCTCGATCCCAGAGCATATCGCGATATTGGATGTTGCGCCACAGGTCGGGCTGGTCGATATAGTGGGGATGATAGGGATGCCCGGACTGACCAGTGGTGTTGACCACCAACGAGTTGGTCAGATCGCCGAGATCGACGATCATACGCATGGAGGGCAGCCAATCCACTTCATAAGGTAAGGATGCATCCCAGCCGGTGGCATTGACGATGGCGCTGCCGCCCGCGGTGGGATATGGGCCGCGGTTGAAGGCATTACTGATGAAGGGGAAGCTGCTCATGACCTGGTTGTAGAATGTCAGCGTGTGCATATCTCCCCAGGCCCAATCAGCGGGGTCTTTGCCCTGCAAGCTGCGCATCTCATTGTAACCGGCGGCAAAGGCGGCGGCGAAGATATCGTCGCGTGTTTCGATCTCAGGGGTGTTTTTGTCGTCCCACCAAGAACTATCGGGCTGTGCCACTAAGTTGCGGGTGATCTCCTTTGCGCCAGACTCCACGCCGACGCTGTAAAATTCAGGCAGGTCGTCGGTGAAGGTCAACTCTAAAAGATTGCGCCAGAAGGCCATGTACAAAGCCGCGGGGGCAGAATCCATCTTCAACTGGCCGTCCCACCCTGAAAGGAGTCCGCCGGCATTTTCAAGGGCAGGATCATCCAATGGGACTGACATCAGCACCGGCAGCAGCACTTCTGCCATCAAATCCATATTATCCCCCTGCATCTGTTGAATATATGGGATGTCGATGGAACCCGGCGCACCCTGGAGCAGATCGACGACGCGCTGGGCGCGGTAGCCATACGACCACTGGTAGGTGATCAGGTAGGGATAATCCGGGCCGACGACGGCATTGTTGGCGGTGGCGATATAGCCCTCGGCCGGGTTGAAAGAGTAGGGCTGTTCATCGAAGGGGATGTAGCCCTGCCATTCGTACTCGCCCGTCCAGCCGGGCACGGGCAGCATACCATCGTGGCCCTCCTCACGGATGGGAATTTTGCCGGGCATCTGGTAGCCGATATTGCCATCCACATCGGCGTAGAGCAGGTTTTGCGCCGGGACGACAAAATCCTGGGCGGCGGCGCGGAAATCATCCCAGCCTTGGGCCTGGTTGAATTTCCAGATCGAGCAAAAGACGCAGGTCGGCTCGAGGGCGGTCCAGCTTACTGCCAGGGCGTAGTTTTCGGGCACGGCGATACCGGCATCTTCGGCGAACGTCTCCAAGCCGTAATCTTCGGTGATGATCGGGCCGTGATGCGTCAGGCGCACGGTGTGCTCGATGGTCTCGCCGCCCGCCACCTGAATCTGCTCGGTGACGATTTGCATATCAAGCCACTCGCCCTGGAATTCGTATTGGTTCGGGTTTTCGGGGTTGATCTTCTCGATGTAGGCATCCATCACATCGGGGCCGACGTTGGTGAAGCCCCAGGCGATGCGGTCGTTGTGACCGATGACCACACCCGGCACCCCGGCGAAGGAGAAACCTGCTACGTCCAGGTTGCAATCATTCGTCTTTGGAGCGCAGTGCAAGCCGACCTCATACCAGATGGAGGGCATCTGCGCTCCCAGGTGGGGATCGTTAGCCAACAGGGGCATACCGGTGTTGGTCAGATCGCCGGAGACGGCCCAACTGTTGGAGCCGATACCTTCGAATCCGCCCCCGGTGAAAGCGTCAAGGGCAGCAATTTCACTTCTTGCATCGACAAATAATTGAGAAAATAATTGCCAATTGTCAATTGACAATTGAGAATTGGCAATTGAATTGCTGTTCTGCGTGCTGGAGAAACCGGGCACTATAACCGGACGATCCCCCGGGTAGGGCGGGAAGAGATCGGCGACCTGCTCGGGGGTCAGGGTTTTGAGCAGCATAGCGCGGTCGATCTCGGTATCCAGGTTGCGGCGCAGATCCCAGGCCATGGCTTTGGCCCAGGTGAGCGAGTTGAGCATCGTCCAGGGGGTAGGCTCGTAATCGCTGTTGATGATGGGTAGGAAGGCGTATTCCAGCGCCAGGGCGGTGCCCTCATGATCCGCCAGGTAAGCGTTAACCCCGGCGGTATACGATTCCAAAATGGCGCGGGAAGAGTCGTCTAATAACGCTAATTCTTCTTTGGCAACGCGCTCCCAACCCAGGGTACGCAGGAATTTGTCTGTGTCCAGGGTGGCATCGCCGAGCAGTTCCGAGAGCCGCCCAGCGCCCTGATGCCGCCAGAAATCCATCTGCCAGAAGCGATCCTGGGCATGGACGTAGCCCTGGGCAAAAAAGAGATCGTGCTGGCTGGCGCCGTAGATATGCGGGACGCCGTAGGAATCGCGGTAGATATCTACCGGGCCGTCGAGACCCGCAAGTTGGATCTCGCCCCCGATCTGCGGGAACGATTTTTCGGCCGCGCGGCGCGTCCACGGGGGCGCGGCGATAGCGACGGCCACGCCGATGAGGATCAGGACAGCCAGAACGATGAGCAAAACTCGACCAATTTTTTTGAGCATGGGTTTCTCCTTTTGGGGTTTGGGTATTGGATATTGGGTATTGGATATTGGATGTTGGATATTGGATGTTGGAGGTTGGATATTAGAGGTTAGAGATTGGTGTACCGGGCGATCAATGCTGACAGACCGGTTAGTACCAGACCAGAGGTTGAAACAACCAGAATTTGGAGAATCGAAATGAAAGCCAAGAACATGCTGGCCTGATCGGGCAGCGTCCAGGTAGCCACGATACCATTGAGCATAAAATGCCACACCACAGGCAGCGCCAGCAAAAAGACTGTGACGAGGGTCAACCCCAGGGTAAGCCAACTGGCTTCTCCAGGCTCGCGGTGGAAGGCTTTCAATCCTAATAATGAGAGTGTCGCTAAATAGAGGGCAAAAAAGGGAGTTTCCTGGCAAAATTGCAGTTCACTAAAACGACAATCCAAAAAAAAACTCCCATTAACATTTTACCCGAAAATCTACAAGAAATCATTGACGAACACGAAGGAAAGCTGAAAGTGCATTTCAGTAAACAAGTTTACACGGAGATATTGAAACGCAACAGCAAGTGGTTTCGTGGAAAGCTTGAACAACAAGGTAAGTGGAAAACCCACAGGCGGCTGATTTCCGGCTCCAATACCTTTTTAGGCTGTTTTTCTGCTTGCATTTCGCGTTACTCAGGATATAATGTGTACACAATTAAGATACAATTGTGCATACGAAAAGGAGCACGTCATGCCGCTAATAGGTGTTCGAGAACTTCGCTCCAAAACTGCTGAAGTTTTGCGACGCATAAGGGAAGAAAGTGCCGAGTATGTAATCACCCATCAAGGGAAACCGGTTGCGTTGATTCTGCCTGTCGATACTGAAGCTATTGAAGCAAAACTGATCGAGGCAGCCAAACAATCTTCTGGCGCTGGCTGGGAAACTTATCAATCTCTGGCAAACAGCCTGCGGGGAAAATGGCCAGAAGATCAAAACACCCAAACGTCAATTGACGAAATCCGCAGGGGATAGGAATGTTTACCATAGATGCCAGCGTGCACATCAACGCGCTCAACACTGCTGAGGAAAACTCCCTGGATAGTCGGACATTTTTAGCCGAGGTACACCAGGGAACTTTCAATATTTATTCCCCAACGCTATTACTCGTGGAAGTAGCAGCTTCAGTGGCACGTATTTTTGATAATACTCATCAGGGAATTGCTTTGATGAATGCCATCAAAACCTTGCCAGGCCAGAACTGGATTTCTTTAGATGACACGCTTACTCAGATCGCTGGCGAACTTGGGGCGATGTATCGACTGCGAGGCGCCGATGCAGTCTACGCAGCGGTTACCAAGAAGTACGAAACCACATTGGTGACATTAGACAAGCAGCAACTGGAACGACTATCGCCTCACTCCTCCGTACAAAGCCCAACTGATGCTCTTTTGTCTCTCAAAAGCTAGTACCTCGCCAGTATGAATTTGATGGGTTCGTAGTAGGGCACGAGAGTGCCCATTGTAAGCGAGAACGCACTGGTCATAGACCCGCCTTCGGCGTCGTGCGCCACTACGAACCCATCTTTCGATGCTTAACGAAACGCTAGGACGCCACCTTAGCCTCTCCGCGGCGGACGCCCCACATTAGAATCAACGCACAAGCCATGAAGAAGGGGGCGACAAGCATGATGGTATTGTAGTTCTTGCCGCTCAACTGGATAATCAGACCATTGACATTGGGGCCGGCGATGGCCGCCAGGGTGGCGAACAGGTAATACAGCCCGGTGAAAGTGCCAATACGGGCATCTTCAACCATATCCACCACCATTGGCAGAGAGTTGATATTGATCAACGCCCAGGCGGCGCCAGCAGCCATCATGAACAGGCTGATCACCCGAATGGTGCCCAACACCGGTAGCTGCGTAAGTTGATTAGCCAACAAATCCGGGGGCAAGACGTACATCGCGCTAATCAACACAACGAGCAGAATCAAGCCTATTGAAATAGAAACACGCCTCCCCACGCGCGATCCTACAAATCCGGACACTAAGGCAAATAGTACAAAGAACAAGGATAGGTGTCCTAAGATGCTGGCGCCGTCAGCTGCATTCAAATGCAATTGATTCACCGAATAGAGCGTGAAGAAAGCTTCAATGGCATTGTATCCTACAAACCAGAAGAATATCGCCAGGAAGAGTCGCAGGGCGCTTTTATCGGAATCATTCCACACTTCACGCAGACTCTCGAACATATTAGGCTGCGCTTCAGTTTCTTCATATTCCTTGGGTTCTTTAATGAAAATGAAGACAAGAACGGCTGAGAGAAGAACCAACCCGGAACCCATCCAGAAGGGGAAAGCGATGTTTTGGGAGTACAACTTGCTGCCGATCAGGAAAGCAATGATCGCCCCCACGCCCCCCATGAAATTGATGATGCCATTGGCCTGAGAGCGTTTCGGTGAGGGGGTGATATCGGGCATCAGCGCTACAACAGGCGTACGCCACAAGGCCATGCTCAGCAATAATGTACTGGAGCACGCCACGAAGAGAGGCAAAACCGCAGCCATTGGAATAATGCCAAAGGCAATCGCTGCGATGGGGGCGCCTATCAAGATAAAAGGCATGCGGCGTCCAACGGGGGTGCGCAATTTATCGGACCAGGCACCCACAGGCGGCTGGATGAGGAGCGCTGCGATATTGTCCAACGTCATAAAGAAACCAATCCAGACCGGCGCCAACCCAAACCGGTCAGCTAAAAAGATAGGTACAAAGGCGTTGTAGACGCTCCATATGACACTGACGCCAAAGAAGCCGAAACCGAGCAGGAATATTTTGCCGTAGTTGAATTTCATGGGATGCTCCTTGTAAAGAAATGAGTGTAATGAGTAAAAATGTGAAACGTGAAGCGTAGAGCGTGGAGCGTGGAGCGAAGGAACAAACGGTCGTCAAGTTTTACGTTTCACGTTTAGCTCTTCCAGAAAAATACGGTCTTCTTCTGATAGTTCTGCTGTATCCAACAGCTCTGCTCTGCGCTCCCAGGTGCGGCGGAGGGATTGCTCACGCCGCCAGCGGTCAACAAGGGCATGATTCCCTGAGCGCAGCACATCGGGAACCCCCCAACCGCGAAAATCGGCCGGGCGCGTGTAGTGAGGATGCTCTAATAAACCCTTAGCATGAGAGTCTTTAAGGGGTGCGTCGGGGTCTCCCAACACTCCTGGAAGCAGCCGCGTTATCGCATCAATCAGTACCAGCGCGGGGAGCTCGCCCCCGGTGAGTACATAATCTCCAATGGAAATCTCGTCACTGACCAAGTGCTGTCGAATGCGTTCGTCTAGCCCCTCATAACGACCGGCGATCAACGCCAAACGCGGCTGCTGAACAAGTTCTCGCGCTACTTCTTGGGTGAATAACCGCCCCTGGGGTGTGAGTAAAATTACGGGGCACATGGGGGGAACGCCAACCACATCTTCGACGGCTGCGAAGATCGGCTCAACTTTCATTATCATGCCACCACCGCCGCCATAAGGCTCGTCATCGGTTATATGGTGCTTATCTGTAGCCCAATCACGGATATTGTGCATCCAGAACTGAACCAGATCACGCTCGCTGGCACGCTTCAGAATGCTGCTCTGCAAATATGGTTCTAAGGCTTCGGGAAAGAGAGTAAAAACGTCAAAACGCATAGTTGACATTATAGCCGAAGTAGCTCGACCAGTCTAACTCGTTTATGGCGTCAACCGTATTGCGTATTACGTATTGCGTAACCTTACGCAATACGTAATACGCAATACGGAGTACGCACAAAATGGACAACTATTTGGGAGGGTGGTAATATGGCCGCATGTACTTGAGTGGAAGTAAATGGTCTATGCGCAGGAAGCGGCGCAAACGCTCCAATCCCTGGCGCATCATTATGTTAATTCTGTTTATCGCGGCTGCGGTCTATATCAACCAGATCGTGGTTCCATCGACGCCTCCCCTCTTTATCCCCACGGCTACACCAACCGTCAGCCCCGAGTCCTTCGTCAATGAGGCCGAGGCTTTTTACAGCGAGGGGAAACTGGGCAGTGCAATCGAATCCTACGAGCAAGCCATTCTCGCTGATCCAGGGAATTCAGCAAATTACGTATCTTTGTCACGAGTACAAATCCTGGCTGGACGATATGAAGATGGTCTGGAAAATGCCGAACTGGCCTTGCTTCGCAATCCGGATAACCCGATTGCTCACGCCATGCGCGCCTGGGCGCTGGATTTCACAGGAAATTATTTAGAAGCAGAAGCCACCATCAAGCGCGCCCTTGAACTCGATAAAAACAACCCGGTTTCCCACGCGGTCTACGCCGAGATATTAGTCGACAGAGGAGATTTCGAGCGCGCTGCCGACGAATCGAGGATTGCGATAGAACTCGACCCAGCTTCAATGGAGGCGCGGCGGGCACGCGGCTACGTTCTGTATTGGACGAGCAATTACGAACTAGCTCTAGAAGAGTATAAAGCCGCCCTGGCAATCAATAACAAAATTCCCAATCTCTACATGATGACGGGATATATTTATGCTGCCCTGGGTGATTACGATCTATCGGTTGAAAATTTCAACCAGGCCAACGCCCTCAACCCGTCTGACCCGACACCTGAATATGAAGCCTCGCGAATTTATTTCACGATTGGGGAGTTCGCCCAGGCAGCTCAATATGCCCAGCAGGCTGTCGAAGATGACCCTGCCAATGCCAGGCTGCAAGGTAATTTGGGGGTTATGTATGCCAAGAATAACGAATTAGAAAAAGCTATCGATCACCTCACCCTGGCTGTACGAGGCGGCACAACCGAGGATGGAGTGATCGTGGAGGGCATCCCTATTTCATACAAGATTCGCGCCATCGAAATCTATTCACTCTATGGACTAACGCTGGCGCGCTTGAATCGTTGCGGGGAAGCCATCCCTATCTTCCAATCCATGCTGGCTATTGTGCCCGACAACGAGATTGCAGTCTACAATGCCACTGTTGGACTAGATATATGTCAGGCGGGGATCGAAGAAACATTGCCTGAAGAAGATACCCCAGACTCATAACTTCTTATGTAACCGTTCACTCCCAACCCCCCTCAATCCCCCCGCCACGGGGGGAAGCCAAAGAACTCTCCCCCCGTGGCGGGGGGAGTTGGAGGGGGGTGAACACTTACTTTCTTATGGACCGCAATATTACCGGAAAGAAACCTACATTTCATCAAAGCGGGCCAAAATCAAATTTCTACCGCGCCCTGATTTTGCTAGGTTTGATCGGCGGGGGGATTTGGCTGCTTTCACAAGTTGGCATCGGACCACAATTCCGTGTCCAACCTCTCTTCCTGGCTACCCCAACAGCAACACGAACAGCCGATTCTTATCTCCTGGCCGCGGAAGCTTATTTCAACGCCGGCAAGATCGAAGACCCCGCAGATTCCGACGCAATCGATGCTTACCGGCTGGCATTAGAACTTGATCCTGGCAACGCCCTGGCCAGAGCTGAACTTGCACGCCTGTTGACTTATTCGACCAGACTGCTATCGACCAGCGCTGAACGAGTCGCACGCCTAGAAGAGGCCCGCGAAGAAAGCGCAAAGGCAGTGGAGCTTGCCCCCGACGACAGCACGGTGCAGGCTATCCACGCGCTGGTATTAGATTGGAGCGCTTCGTTTGCCGTTACCATCGATCAATATCAGAAGTGGTTGATGGAAGCCGAACAAGTCGCCAGCCTGGCCTACCATCTTGACCCCAACAATGCCCTGGCGCTGGCCTATTATGCCGAAGTACTGCTCGACCAGGGCAAGTGGCCGCAGGCCGAGCAGCACGCCAGGCAAGCGGTGGAGCTGGCCCCTGATCTCATGGATACACATCGAGTCTATGCCACAGTGCTCGAGACATTTGGCCAATACCGGGTCGCCATCGAGGAATATGAAAAGGCTGCGGCGATCAACCCTAATCTGACATTCCTTTACATCCAAATTGGGGTGATCTACCGCGAGCTCGAAGTTTATGATGTGGCTTTGGAGCAATTCGAAAAGGCCATCAAGATCAATGAAGCCAATGGCGTGCAAGACCCTCTTCCCTATATCGCCATCGCCAAAACTTACTCCCGCATGGGTGAGTTTTTCATTGCCGCACTGAATGGCGAGAAGGCTTTGAACTTCGATCCAACCAACCCTAATTCATATGGGCAATTGGGCGATATCTACGTCCGGGCGCGTAATTATGAGGGCGCCGTGCCAGTATTGAAGTGCGCTGTCCTCGGCTGCACTGCGGAAGAAAACGAGGTCGGCGGTGCTGACGTAACAGGGTTGCCGCTGACCAATATCGAAGTGGCTTTTTATTACGTCAGATACGGATCAGTGTTAGCCGCCCTCAGCCGCCCAGGATTGAATTATTGCCCCGAGGCATTACTTGTGCTGGCTGACGTTCGAGATGTTTTTCCAGATAACGGGCTATTGATCGGGATCGTTGAAGAGAATGAGGCGATTTGCCGGTTGATCGAAGAAACGCCTGCTCCTTAGGGGGGAATTTCAGAACGGCCTACGGTATACGCCCTTGGGGTGAGTGCAGTGCCCAAACACGGCAGCCAACCCAAACCCCCGTCTGCGCGCCTGCGCATCCGTGAATGTCAGAATCGTATAAGAATTTTATTACAATCCCCTCCGCTCTCTTGACTTTCAATTCAATCATCGGTATGATTTAGCGTGTTTGTTGGCACTCGCATTAACAGAGTGCTAAAACGCAATAAATCAATCCGTCTTAATTTACAGGAGGTTCGTATGGCTCTATCAGTAAAACCCCTTGGCGACCGGGTAGTAATCGAACCCATTGAGCAGGAAGAAAAGACTGCCAGTGGTATCGTATTGCCCGACACGGCGAAAGAAAAGCCGCAGCAAGGTAAAGTCTTGGCCGTTGGCCCCGATGTTGAGGGCAAAATCGCCGCTGACGATCGTGTTCTGTACGCAAAGTACGCGGGCACTGAGATCAAGATCGACGACAAAGAAGTTCTCATTTTGCGTGAGGATGACATCTTAGCTCTCGTCGGGTAATGCTACCCCGCCGGTAAAGAGTAATAACGTAAGGAGTAAAAAACCTATGGCAAAGCAATTAGTCTTTTCTGAAGAGGCTCGCCGCAAACTTCAAAAAGGTATCGATACCCTGGCGAGCGCCGTGATTACAACCCTGGGTCCTAAAGGCCGCAACGTTGCCCTGGATCGCAAGTTCGGCAGCCCAACCATCACCCACGACGGTGTGACTGTCGCCAAAGAAATCGAATTAGAAGATCCCTTCGAGAATATGGGGGCCCAACTTCTCAAAGAAGCTGCTACAAAAACTAACGATATTGCTGGTGATGGCACCACAACTTCTACCGTTCTGGCTCACGCCATTGTGACCGCTGGTATGAAGAACCTGGCTGCTGGCGCCAATCCAATGCTGTTGAAATTGGGCATTATAGCTGCTTCAGAAGCCGTCGCTGAAGAGATTAGCAAGCAGGCTATTGAAGTTACCACCAGAGAAGAAATAGGTAACGTGGCTTCGATCTCCGCCCAGGATCGCTCGATTGGTGAGTTGATCGCTGACGTGATGGACAAAGTTGGTAAAGACGGTGTGATCACCGTCGAAGAATCCAAGGGTCTGGAATTCGAGACCGAGTATGTTGAAGGTATGCAGTTCGATCGCGGCTACCTCTCGCCTTATTTCGTCACCGATCCCGAGGCAATGGAAGCCAGTATCGAAAGTCCCTACATCCTGATCCACGACAAGAAAATCTCTGCCGCACAGGATATCGTCCCCGTGTTGGAAAAGCTGGTTCAGATGGGCAAGCGCGAGCTGGTTATCATCGCTGAGGATATCGACGGCGAAGCACTGGCCACCCTGGTTTTGAACAAACTGCGCGGTATGATCAATGTATTAGCCATCAAGGCTCCCGGATTCGGAGATCGCCGTAAGGCTATGCTGCAGGATATCGCTATTCTGACCGGTGGCACCGTAATTACCGAGGAAATGGGCCGCAAGCTCGACAGCGTGACCGTTGAAGATTTGGGCAGCGCCGAGCGCATTGTCTCCTCCAAAGATGACACAACCATCGTCGGCGGAAAGGGTGATGCAAAAGGCATCAAAGGCCGCATCGACCAAATCCGTATCGAGATCGATAAGAGCTCAAGCGACTACGACAGCGAAAAACTGCAAGAACGTCTGGCGAAACTCTCCGGCGGCGTGGCCATCATCGGTGTCGGCGCTGCTACTGAGACTGAACTGAAAGAGAAAAAGCATCGTGTTGAAGATGCCCTCTCGGCTACCCGCGCGGCTGTGGAAGATGGCATTGTCCCAGGTGGTGGAGTTGCTCTGATCAACGCTATGAAAGTGCTTGATGATCTCAATATGAATTATCCTGATGCACAGATCGGCGTCGACATTGTGAAGGGTGCTCTGGAAGTACCCCTGCGCAAGATTGCTGCCAATGCTGGTAAAGATGGCTCCGTGATCCTGGAGAATGTCCGCCGTCAGCAAGCAGAAAAGAAAGACATCAATATTGGGTTCAACGTGCTCAGTGAAGAGTTCGTTGACATGGTGAAAGACGGTGTGATCGATCCCGCCAAGGTTACTCGTGGTGCTCTGGAGAACGCTGCTTCGATTGCTGCGATGATCCTGACCACTGAGGCCCTGATCACTGACCTCCCCGAGCCTGAAGCGTCTATGCCTGGTGGTATGCCTGGTGGCATGCCAGGCGGCATGGGCGGGATGATGTAATCTTTTCTTCGCATCAACATCAGAAAAAATTCAAGCCCCTGGAGATTTTTCCAGGGGCTTGTCTCTTATTGGGGTTGACTCACTCTACCGGATATTTCCGGAACTTTTCAACTCGTTTGAAACACACCCGAATCGTTATTTGAAACAAGAATACGATCAAATTGTTCAGCACTATCAATAGCGATGGCTATTTCCCCAGCTAAGTCATTCAAAAAATCGAAACACCTTCTATCCATATACAAGGATTGGCAGTGAAAAACTTC
Organism: Anaerolineales bacterium; assembly: GCA_016783125.1. Taxonomy (GTDB): domain Bacteria; phylum Chloroflexota; class Anaerolineae; order Anaerolineales; family UBA11858; genus NIOZ-UU35. The sequence continues at coordinate 12,591 of JADHXE010000014.1, read as the reverse complement.
CAAAACCCCCTTTAGCCTTCCTTTGAAAGTGAGCGGCACACCACAATAGGATGTAAAACGCTCACACTCAATTCGCGAGTTGTATACGAGAGAATGGTCAGGGTGCGACAAGTCTTTTGTATGAAATGGGCGGCGTCTCAATGCTACATGCCCAGCCAAACCCTCCCCAAATCGAAGGCTGTCTTCTTCTGGATTTATGCGCTGAACACCATGCCCGGCAGCATAGGTTAGTGTATTGTTTTTGCCATTACATAAGAAAATCCTGGCTGCATCGGCTTCTAATCGCTTCACAACTTGATCCAAGAGTACACTCAGAGCCACATTAAGATCAAGAGCTCTAGATTCCAAAATTACATCCTTTTCACTGTGTTCTGATGTTGTTGCCATCGTTCACTCCACTTTCTATTTCAATGCTTTTGGATTTCGAAAACTTCCAACCAGGTTTCCACAACTTGGGGATCAAAGTGCTTTCCGGCTTGCCCAATGACATATTCATACACATCTTTTTGGGGCCATGCTTTGCGGTAGGGACGATCGTAGCTCAATGCATCCCATACATCAACAACAGCAAAGATACGCGCGGCCAGAGGAATTTGTTCACCCTCCAAACCCTGGGGATAACCAGTGCCATTCCACTTCTCATGATGAAAATAGGGGATATCTAACGCAGGCTTCAAAAAGTCAATCTTGTTGAGCATCTCATATGCATAGATGGGATGCTTGTGCATTAGATTCCACTCGTCATCTGTCAAGGGGCCGGTTTTATTTAGGATATGATCGGGAATGCCAATTTTGCCAATATCGTGCAGCAACGCGCCGCGATGCATATGTAATAGTTCTTCTTCGCTTATGCCCATTGATCGCGCCAACTGTACAGTTCGTTTTGTTACGCGTTGTGTATGACCTTCGGTTTCTTTATCACGTAGATCAAGGGCGCGAACCCAGCCTTCCAGTGTAGCGATATATGCGAGATTTAACTCCATATTTGACTGTTGAATATCGTTGAACAGCTCAGCACTGTCTATCGCAATGGCAGTTTGGGTTGCCAGTGTTTCCAAAAAATCAATCCACTCTGCTTCGACATTCAGGGGTTTGCGATGGAATATCTCCAAAACGCCTTTTAGCTTTCCTTTGGCGATCAATGGCACACCGTAGTAGGCAACAAATTTTTCACTTTCTATCAATGAGGTTCTTATAATGGTATTTTCGGACTGAGAGAGCTTGGGGATGCTCATGAGGCGGCGATACAGGGCTACACGCCCAGCTAAACCCTCTCCCAATCGTAGAGCCATATTGTTTGTTTTGTTGAAATGGAAACCACGCCCTTCGGCATATTTCAGCATCTGTAGTTGGGTATCGTTCAGGAGAACATCGGCTGCATCTACTTCTAATTGCCGTACAACTTGATCTAGCAGAACGCTCAAAGTGACTCGTAAATCCATGCTGCTGGTGATGGCCTGATCAATGGCGTGCAGAGCCGCAATGCGTTGCAAACGACGTTCTGTCTGTTCGTGTTCAGCCGCACGGTGGAGAGCGCTGGCGATCATGTCACCAATAGCAATGAGTAGATGAACTTCATCCTCCGTAATGGGAGCATTCCGACCTACCCACAGGACGCCAACAGCATTTTCCAGTGCGATGAGCGGAATACCAGCCACAGCAAATACTTCACCGGAGTCGGGCATTTGTAAAAACTCGCTGTCAATATACACCTGACCACTGGTAACAATCTGTTTGGATTTTTGAGCCAGCAGGGCATGCATTTCTATTGAAAAGGCTTTACCGTTCGCCCCCCCCCCAGATTCCTTGTGCACGCTCAATGGTCATTGTTCCATTAGATGGGTTGCGGATAATCAGCGCCATATTATCAACTTTCAGCAAATCGGTTATTCTATCGAGGATGATGGGGGGCATCTCAGCGCGAGTGCTGGCGGTTCGCAGGGCTGCGGCAAAATTTACAACAACTTCTTGCTCTTGTACTTGTTTCCGTTGTTCGGTGATGTTCAACGCAGTCCCAACAACCCCAGAAATTACACCGTTGGGGTCCCCAGTGGGATAATAGTGGCACTCCCACACCATATCGGTGAATTCTACAGTACTTTCAACTATCTGACCTCCCAAGGCGCTGCGAACATTCTCCAGAATCTGGGGTACATCGGCATAGACATCAAAGATTGACTTCCCGACAAACTCTCCCGGTGCAAGACCCAGCGTTGCAAGCCCCTCCCCCTCAGATAGCGTAAATACACCCTGCTTATCCACCATCCACTGGACAAGGGGTGTACCAGCCGGAGAGATATCACCGTTTTTCTCCATAAGCCTATCAGATATCCATGATGACCGGTCAAACTTTTTGGTGAACTCGCATCTTTCCCCAACTACCGTTACCATTGCCATTGCCATTTTTATTATTTCCATTCTGGTGTGTCGCCAATTGCATAGCGAAGTCCGCTAGAGATGCGGCGCGAATGGAGAGGATTAAATCTTGTTCCTCACTAGCCAGATAAAATAGATCACTGTTGGATCCAGTAGCCAGTGCCTCGACCGGATCGGTGAGCAGCAATAAATAATAACGCTGATTTTCCACCAACGCTTAATTTTTGAAATCTCAAGGCACTGGCCCCAACTATTGATTAGGCATCATGCATAACCCTTTGTATAAACCAGCAGTCGGGGGATGTGTCAACGCATCTATCTGGCGAATGAATTGATCAATACCATCTGCGTCAATGGCTAGGATGGTGTCTACTTCAACCTGGTCTAATTTGAACATCCCCAAGCATTCTTTTCGTTTTCCATTGAGAATAGATTTTTCAAACTCGCTGTCAAGCAGTGCTTGAGTAACAATCGCGTTTAGATGCAGTTTATTTATCATTGTTTACCACGCTTTAAAATAACCTTGGTTACTTCGCGGTTCAGCTCCCAACACCTCCGATTGATGGTCCTGCAAAAACTACTTGCGGAAAAAATAGGCTGGCAAGCAGCATTCCCACCAACAGAATCAGTCTGAGAAGTTGAGGACTGATCATTGGAGCAAGAATATTGGATAATTTGTAAAATGCTGTTTTCGTCATCAGAAACCTCCATAGTTTGATAGGATAAACGTTGGCAATAGCTTATCCTATGAGCTATGAACGAACCTCTGAACGACGGAGAATTAAAAAATAGCTGCTCAACCAATGAGCAGCTATCGCTTTCATCCTTGTGGGTCTAATGCCCCAAGTTATAATCATTTGGGTGTGTTTCATTTCAGTTGGAGATGCTCCAATCACCCTCCCGCAGGTTGTCAAATGGGGTAACGTAGAGCGGTTCCCCTGCTGTAAATGGGTGCGGTTTGTACACCTCGGCAAAACCTGCGGGAGGGTTTTCAAGTCATTTGAAACGCACCCAACTCATTTAGATAGGTGATCGTAGAAATCTTGGAGTTCTGCTGAGGGTTCTGTTTTTAATTCCTTGCGTAGTAAGTCCCGATAAGTCTGAAAGTGCGCTTTCGCCCTTGTAGGTGCCCCAGAATTTGCAAAACTCTTCAGCAGATCAAGATGGATATCATCGCGATAGGGATCTGCTTCAAGCGCTTTTTCATAATAGGCAATGGCCTCAACATAATGATGGCGATCAGCCTCCCAGCCTGCAAGTTTCGTAAGGGCTTGTATATACATCTCTTTTAGCTCACCACTCTGTCGAGTTGACCAATCCATATAAATATCTTCCAAGTAATCACCCTGATAGAGCGCGATAGCCTGTCTCAAATGTTCGGTGCGTTTTGTTGGTGACAATTCATCTGCTTCAGCATGTTTTACATGCATAAGGAACTCCGCGACATCGTACCATATGGTGACGGAAGGGTTCAGGAAATACTGCTTATCGTGGAAAGATATGATTTCACGCTCTCCCAAGGCCTGACGCACCCGCCAGAGCGTAGCATGGAAATTGCTGCTAATCTTAGCTGTGCTAAATTCAGGCCAGAATTCCAGCCCAACATCTTCCTTCCGAACATCTTCTTGATAGACAATGTAGAAAAACAGCGCCCGAGCGCCGCTAGAGCGCCATTTGGAACGAGGAATCGGTTCACTGTTTAACCGCACCTGCCTCGACCCAAAAGCTCGTATCTCCAAATGTATTGTAGGCATCTCTGTTGGGACAGCTTTGTCTCGTAAGCTTGCCAGTCCAGTTGGTAATTGTTCAATCCGTTGAACTAATGATTTCAACTGAGGATGATCAGGCCAGGCTTGTATTGCATGGGTGAGGAACTCCTGACAGCGATGCCCAGCAACAACCAGAAACTGATCATAACCTAACTGTGCTGACCACTTTAATGATTTGGCCAATGATTCTAGTGCACGATGTGCCTGATCTTGTCTGAAATATGCATCACCCAAAAGCAAGGCTCCCTGCACTTGTTCTTGCTGTGGCTGGGCCAAGTTTTCCCAGGCTTTGAGCGCTTGTTCGAATGCCTCGCTGGCTAATTCATGCTGGCCCATTTCTAGATAGATTGCTCCTAATCCAGCTTGGTAAGTGGGCGACTCGGATGTATCGTTTCGGCACCGTGCAGCTTCGCGCAGCCAATGAAATGCTTGTTGGTAATTCCCTCGCACTCGCTCTAATTCGGATAGCCCCGTATAGGTATCTATTAACGAGATTTGTTCGTTGCTCGCCTCACCGATCTCGCGTGCAGTTGAATATGATATTTCTGCTGCATCTAATTCTTCGATATCCTGTAGCAGGTCACCTCGGCTATTGTTGACATCAACAAGAACCCGATTCCAACCTGACAATCGAGCGTTTTCAAGAGCTTCCTCATAAGCGCGCCAAGCCTCCGTGTAATTTCCAATCTGGTAATTCACGTAACCCACGTTGTTCAATGCGACTGACAATGCGCCTAGATTCCCTCTTCTCCTCCGTTTGATCTCTAAGGCATCGAGAAAGCATATCTGCGCTTCGAGCATATCGCCTTTCCTAATACAAACGACTCCCATATCATTTAATGTTTCTGCCAGATCATGTTCTCGTTGAGCGCGTTGATGATTTAAATCGGTTTCTTGCAGTGAGCTTCGGAAACCGGAAACCGCCATCTGTAAACAATCCAGCGCTTCGTCTGATATATTCAAGTAACTCAGGCAAATTCCCTTCAAGCGGTCGGCTTGACACCACCAATAACTCTCACGTCTATCTTCCGATGTGAGTATCTTTTGAGCTGCATCCCCGAGAGCCAGGGCAATATGAAAATCCCCTTGAAAATATCGTATCATCCCGCGAGTTATAATTACATTCACCATTTGATCGATATCTCCACCATGCTTTAATTTAGGCTCAGCTATGTCTAGCAATTCCTCTGCATCATCGAATGCACTCTGATTTATCCGCATCTTAGCTTGATATAGAAGCAAACACGGAGCATGGTTTTGAAGTTGCATTGCAACCAATGCATCGTACCACTGGGTTACTATGTTCTGTCGCCCACCAACAAAAAACTCTGTCGCAGCCAGATCCATCCAGCGGGCGGCTTTTTTGGGTTCATTTGCTGCGAGAATATGACGCACCGCGGGTTCCCAGGCATCTTGCTGCCTGTACCAATCAGCTGCACGGGCGTGTAAGTTTTGCATCTCCTCAGGATCGATCTCCAATAGTCGCTTTCTAAGGAAATCTGAGAACAGTTGATGGTAACGATAATTCACTCCCTGGTTAGTTTCGATTCGCGTGACGAATAGGTTACGCTCCTGTAATTCTTTTAGCAAATCGCCAGACGACAATGTTCGAAGTAAATGATTGCACAACGCCTCGTCAAATTCTTCAAGAATCGAAGTGGCCAGTAAAAATTCTTGCAGCTGTGGTTGTTGTTGATTTACGACCTCCTCGGCGAGGAAAGCATAAACCTGATCAACAGCCTCATCAAATTTCGGTAAGGCGCCGTGCTTCATAGTGCGAATTGCCAGCATAATAGCTACAATCCAACCATCTGAGCGCGCTGCCAATTCAGCAGCCTGTTCATCCGAGATGATAAAGTGATGGCTTTGCCGGATGAGTGCTTGCAGTTCATCTGCCCGAAAACGTAAATCTTTAGCCCCAATCGTCGTGAACTCATCACGGACATATAGCGTTGCAGATGGAACACCATAAATGCTTCGAGATGCGATTACAATGCGTACCTGATCTGGTAAGTGTGCAAGCAAAACCTCAATGAAATCCACAATGATCTGGTTCTCACCCACGAGATGATAATCATCAAGCATCAACACACAATAGTCATCAATATGCACCACGATTTCATTGATAATTTCAGCTGCGATATCTTGGGGAGCAAGCGCACCACTGGTGTGAAATGTATCAATCAATTCATCACCAAACCTGGGGAACTTCTGGCGAAAAGCAGCCACAAGATGTTGAGCGAACGAATTTAAATCTGTATCGTCTGGGCCTATGTGATACCAACAGACAATGGCATCCACATCACTTGCGAAGTCCACGAGCAGGGTGGTTTTCCCATAACCTGCTGGTGCTGAGATAAAAGTCATCTTCCGGTGAAGATTTTGATGCAGAGCGTCAACGAGTCGTACACGGCGCAAAACATCCTTGCGCCGTTCAGGTAAACTGACTTTTGTAATGAGAATCGACATATGTACTTCCGCCCGATAAATACAAACTACATAATCAAATATTGCCAGAAAAAATATTTATACACGCTTGTTCAGGACTCCGCTCCGCCGGGGATCAGTATTTCTCTGGATCAGTCGAGTGAAGGCATAACCATCACACTATCAGTATATCATTATGCGCGCGCAAATGTTGTCAGGAAAGAGTACCGAAAAATGGGTGTGTGGCGTGCTTGCTTTGCACGCCTATGGCGGTACGCCACACACCCATTTTTCGGAATAATCTCTGACATGTTTTGCGCGCTCACGTATCATTACCAGGGTAGCTACGTTCTAACAAAATGTTTACAATTCAGCTTTTGACAAATTATTATCACCGTGCTACAATCCTGCCGGTTGGTAAGACAGCAGTTCTAGATTTGCTGATATTTGGATGTAATCGTTAGCCCCGGCCGGAGCATCCCCCGACCGGGATTTTTTTTTGAAACGATAGTGTCAAAGAAACACTATCCGCTTTCAGCGAGCAGCGTTAGAAATTTCACTGCCATTTGAATTGAAACTATCCCTCCATGTTGGGAGGGTTTGTAAAAAACTAAATACTACCTCTCCGGACATCAACGGTTGGGTTGATCGCTCTCAATGCCCAGGCGTTAATTGGTGGATCATTTTTTTTGATGCTTCGTTCTACTTAGCCAGGTTAGGAAACACCCTTTTTTCGGGCAATCCATTCCTTGGCCTAGCAGTTGCGATTTTTCACAAAATAAGAAAGCTCGTTTAACGCGGTCGGCGTGAGATTATAGGGGAAAAATTTCCTCTGCGATTCCAACTATTTGTATCCGGGGTGGTAAATGAAAGGTAAAACAAATGACTAATAAATTACGTATTATTCCCCTGGGAGGACTTGGGGAAGTCGGAAAGAATATGATGGCCTATGAATACGACGATGAAATTCTCATCATCGATACAGGCATCATGTTTCCCGACAATGACATGCTAGGGATTGACTATATCATCCCTGATTTCGATTATTTGCTGCCCAATCGCGACAAAGTGCGCGGTATTGTGGTCACCCACGGGCACGAGGATCACACAGGAGCTATCCACCACGTATTGGAGAAGATCAACGCTCCTATATATGCAACTGCCCTGACCAGGGGCCTCCTGGAGGTCAAACTATCCCGGGGTGGGTTGCTGGGCAAAGCAGATTTACATACTATCCAGGCGGGAGATTCGGTCGATATTGGACCCTTCCAGGTTGAGTTTTTCCATGTTTGTCACTCTGTCCCTGATGCTGTAGGTTTAGGAATTACGACCCCGGCAGGATTGGTCGTGCACACTGCCGACTACAAATTCGATCCTACTCCCGTAGACGGATGGCCCACAGATTTCGCTAAACTGGCTGAATTCTCCAGTCGCGGTGTCATGGCTCTCCTGGCCGACTCTACCAATGCTGACAAACCTGGCTGGACACCATCGGAACGGATGATCGACCCGGCCTTCGATGATGTTTTTGGTGAAGCTCCTGGCCGCATCATCGTCGCATCCTTCGCCTCGCTGATTTCCCGCATGCAGCAAGTCGCTGACGCCGCTGAGCGCCATGGGCGCAAGCTGGCCTTTGTGGGTTACAGCATGACCGAAAACTCAAAAATGGCTCTGAAACTGGGCTATCTCGATATCCCCGACGAAACCCTGGTCAGCCTGGATCAAGCGCTGAAAATGCCCGATGACGAGGTCATACTCATGTGTACAGGCTCGCAAGGAGAGCCTTCTTCGATCATGGGAAGGTTGTCCACGGGTACAAACCGGCGTTTCAGCGTCAAAGAGGGCGATACAATTGTGCTCTCCTCGCACCCCATTCCGGGCAATGAAGAGGGAATTTATCGCACCATCAACCGGCTTTTCCGCCGCGGGGCGAACGTGATTTACGAACCCCTTGCATCGGTACACGTTTCCGGACATGCCAGCCAGGATGAGATGGCCTTGATGATCCATTTGGTCAAGCCAGAATACTTGATTCCCATCCACGGGGAGCTGCGCCACTTGCGACAACACGCCGTGATTGCTCAAGAAGCCGGAATGCCTGAGGAAAAGGTCAAGGTCGCCGAGAATGGCCAGATCATCGAATTCGTGGACGGCGAACTGACCCTGGGTGATCGCGTTCCCGGCGGATATATCTTCGTCGATGGATCGCGCGTCGGGGATGTTGGTCCTAGCGTGGTGCGCGAACGCGAAGCCCTGGCTCGTGATGGTGTTGTCCTGGTCAGCCTGGTTCTGGATCAGGGAGGGCGCTTGATCGAGACCCCGGAGATCATCACGCGCGGTTTTGTCTACAAACACGGCGCGGATGAACTGCTTGAAGCTGCCACCCAACGCGCGGTTGAAGCGGTTGAAAATAGCAATGGCAATATCCACGATCATGTAGTTCAAACTTTGCGGTCGTTCCTCTACAATGAAACCAAAAGCCGTCCAATGGTACTGGTAACCCTAAGCTGGGTGTAATATAAGCTCCAAAAAAAAGGGTGTGAGATGGGTTGCTGCGCAACCATCTCACACCCTTTTTTTGGTCAACCTCACCACATAAGAGAGCGATCTCCCGTCCCTTCCGACCAGCCTTCTTCCCCAATCAGGGGCACAAAAGCTACAGCAGTGACGGCTTCCTGCTCATACTTGGCGCCAACACGCTGCCAAACTTCCAATACCTGGCTGAAGCGGCGTCCAACGGGGAGTACTAACCTGCCCCCATCGTCGAGTTGATCAAGGAGCGCTTGGGGCACTTTCGGGGCAGCGGCAGTGACCATAATCGCCTGAAAAGGCGCCTGGTCTGGTAATCCCAGTGTGCCGTCTCCCACATATAGATGGACATTCTCGATCCCCAACTCTTCAAATATCAGCGCTGCATTATCCGAAAGGGCAGCATGCCGTTCAATCGTGTGTACTTCTTCCGCAATATGCGCCAAGACAGCGGCCTGGTAACCCGACCCAGTACCCACCTCCAGAACAGTTTCATCATCTTGCAATTTTAATAAGTCGGTCATCAGGGCTACGATATAAGGTTGGGAGATGGTCTGACCGTGGCCGATGCGCAAGGCGCCATCCGAGTAAGCATGATTTTGCTGATCTGGCAGGACGAACAAATGCCTGGGGACGGCGCGCATCGCCTCAAGTACGCTCGGGGTTCGGATATCCCGGCGCTCGATCTGCTCACGCACCATCCGCTCGCGTTTTTCGAGATACATATCGTCCTGATTATCGGCACGCATGGCTCAGGCCATCTCTTTGAGTAGATGACGCCAGAATTCGTCTCGCTCTTCGGGAATAAAGGGGATGTACAAACCCAGCCGATCAGCCAAGCCTTCGTAGCGTTCTCTCAAAGCATAGGGCACTTCTTCGGAAGCAGCGACCACCGCAAAGGTAGTCAGAATCTCATCACTGATCAGATCAGGCATCTCATCCCATTTTCCCCGGGCAGCCAGTTCCGAGAGCTGCTGGGCGATCTCATCCCACCCATGCAGTTCAAACACCCTTCGGTAAGACGGCGTAGAAGCATAGAAAGAAATCTGCTGACGCGTGAAATATTTATCCTCAGGCGTTGTGGCCACAAAAGCTGATACGGTTATGGCCACATCAGATCGACTTCTACCGGCCTGAGATGCCCCATCTTCGATAGCCGGGATGATCACTTCCCGTAGATAACGCGGCGAATTGAGCGGATGAACATGGAAACCATCGGCTGCTTCCCCGGCCAGTCGGGCCAGACCGGTGTTGACCCCGGCGATATAGATGGGAATGTCGGGATATTGGTTGGGACCGGGGTTGAAGAAAGGCGACATCAGAGTGAGCTTATAGTATTCGCCGCGGAAGTTCAGCCGCTCGCCGGTTTGCCAAGTATTCCAGAAAGCTCGTATCGCACCGATTTGCTCGCGCAGTTTGCCGACAGCGGAATTGGGCCAGCTCATGCCAAACCGGCGCTCGATGTGCCCTTTGACCTGGGTGCCCAACCCAAGGATGAAACGCCCCTTGGAGGCTTGAGCCAAATCCCAGGCGGTGTAGGCCATGGTAGCCGGGCTGCGCGCGAAGCTGATGGCAACCGCCGTGCCGAAGTGTATATTTTGCGTGTGCTCGGCGATCAATGCCCCAGGCAAGAACGGGTCATGCTGGGTTTCGGTAGTCCAAATGCCATCAAAGCCCATGGCTTCTGCGGCGCGCGCCAGATCGGGGACGGATTTTAGGAAGGTGGGGGAGAGGGTGGTGTCGATTTTCATCATATTCAGCCAAAAAGATATCTGATTAGATCATCTCGTTCGATGTTTAGATGTTGAGCTACATCCTTGATGATCCCGTTCAAAATGCCAACTCGCAGTGACTTGTGGCGAGGTATGGTTATATGATGTTCTCCACCACGGTCGGTTGTAAGTCGCATATGTCTGCCCTTCTGACGTGTTATAGCATAACCATATTGTCGAAGCAGATTGGCTAAATCCTCCCCACTAATATCGCGTGGCAACCTCATACAGGTACGATCTCCTCACGCACAACGTGCAAGCGTAAAAAGCTGGGCATTTCATCATCATCAAAATGACAAAGAATCGCTTCTTGAACTGCTTCTTTCAGATCTTCCCATGTATCCGCCTCAGTAAAAATCGAATACCCAAGTGCATGAGCAGTATATCCACCTTCAGGGGCTTCCTCTATCATAAAAATAACTTCCTTTGACATAATAGTGCTCCTTGTTGCTGTAATTATTGCGCAAGTAAGTATGCCATGATCCATTGAGTAGTGGCAACCAGTGCTTCAGTATGCGTGCGCTCATAGTTATGCGAGGCATCCACACCAGGGCCGATCAGGGACACAGCCACATCGCCGCCAGCCCGCCAAAATGCTTCCCCATCAGAGCCGTAGTAGGGATAAATATCCACTTTGTAGGGAATTTCGTACTGATCTGCCAAATTGCGCAGCTTTTGATTTAGGCCATGGTGATATGGGCCGCCAGAATCTTTCACACACAAAGTGGCGTGGAACTCATCCGAGGTCTGCCCCTCACCGACGGCGGCCATATCAACAGTAACCAATTCGGTCATATCTGCGGGGAATCCCGTCGAGGCGCCATGTCCAACTTCTTCGTAATTGCTGATCAGTATAATCGTGGTTTGGGCTGGTTTCAACCCGGCATCGTCAAAGGCTTTGACCGCAGCCAGGATATTGGCTACGCAGGCTTTGTCATCCAGATGCCTCGATCGCACGAATCCGTTGGTCACTTCGACGCGCGGGTCGAAGGTCACGAAATCACCAACTTCGATACCCAGCTCTCGAGTTTCATCAACTGAGATAGTACGCGCATCCAGACGGACTTCCACATTGTCGTCTTCGCGCTTAGTATCCCCTACTTTGTTCCCATACACATGCGCCGAGGCCATGGTCAGCAGGAATGAGCCGCGCACTTTCTCGCCGTCTCTGGTAAACACCGTGCAGCCTTCACCCTCAACGGTGTTCCAAGGGAAGCCGCCGATCTTGGTCAGCTTGAGTCGCCCATTGGATTTAATCTCCTTGACCATGGCCCCCAGCGTATCCACATGGGCGGTCAAGCCTCGTGGAGCATCAGACATATCTCCGGGCCAGAGGGCTACCAGGGCTCCCTTGCGGGTGCGGGAGATCTCCAAAAACGAGAATTCCCGCAAAGCCTTTTCGGTGTAATCTATCGCCGCCTGGGTGAGTCCTGTTGGGCTGGGAATCTCCAGCAAACCGGTGAGGAAATCGAGCATGTATTGAGTGTTGATATTAGGTAGTTTTTTCATAACACCGCCGAAGTTGATTTTGTGTATTCCATAGTATTGCGTATTTCGTATTGCGTAGCGCACTCCAAAATACGCAATACGAAATACGCTATTCGCTGCAAGACGTTCAACCGAAATGAAACAGGTGCGTTTCATTCCAGTGGAAGTAAACCCGGAAATAGGGGTGTGCGGGGGGGGTACCCCCCCCCCACACCCCTATTTACGGGTTT
>JADHXE010000013.1 GCA_016783125.1 Anaerolineales bacterium | reverse complement strand
ATTTTCGGTATATTTCTCATTCATCTGCGTAAGTCCTGTATAAATCTGCCTTCATCGTATGCCAATCTGTAGAATTCTGGTAACAGTGGGCGATGTTCATCAGACCTTGCTCTTGGAAGTGCGAGCCGATGAGTTGCATGCCTATCGGCAAACTTCGAGAGTCAAAGCCTACTGGGAAAGCGATCCCAGGGACGCCAGCCAGATTGGCCGGTAATGTGAAAATATCTTCCAGATACATCGATAAGGGATCCCCGCGGTGAGCGCCAATTTCGAAAGCCGTCGTCGGGGCTACAGGGGCAGCAATTACATCCACTGTTTCAAAGGCTTCTTCAAAATCTCTCTGGATCAACGTGCGCACCTTTTGGGCTTTGCCGTAATAAGCATCCTGGTATCCTGCCGAGAGCGCGTAAGTCCCCAGCATGATGCGGCGTTTGGTCTCGCGCCCGAATAACTGGCCGCGGGTGTTGGTATAAGTATCTCGCAGATTTTCTCCCTTGAGGCGCGGCCCGTAGCGCAGACCGTCAAAGCGCGCCAGGTTGGCGGAGGCTTCGGCGGGGGCGATCAAGTAGTAGACTGGGACGGCATACTGGGTGTGGGGCAGCTGAATGGCGTGGATTTCTGCTCCCAGGGATTCCAATACTTGGATTGCCTCTCGCACGGCGGACTCAACTTCAGCTTGAAGGCCTTCCCTGAAATATTCCCCAGGGACGCCCACGCGGACGTTTTGGAGGGTTCCGTTTCCTTTGAGCGTGATCTCTTCCTGAGGGTTGTGTGAGCTGGTTGCATCGCGTTCATCGGGCCCGTTGATCAGGTTGTAGATCAAAGCCACATCGGTAACGTTCTGCCCTAACACCCCGACGGTGTCCAGCGAGGAGCCGTAGGCGATCAATCCATACCGAGAGACGCGCCCATACGTGGTTTTGAGGCCGGTCACACCACAGAAGGAGGCCGGTTGGCGCACGCTGCCGCCCGTGTCAGTACCCAGCGCTACAGGCGTCATGCGCGCCGCTACAGCCGCCGCGCTGCCTCCGCTGGAGCCGCCGGGCACTCTGCTCAAATCCCAGGGGTTGTGGGTGACTCCATAAGCCGAATTCTCCGTGGATGAGCCCATGGCAAATTCATCGGTGTTGGTTTTCCCTAAGATCACAACCCCTGCCTCTCGTAGGCGTTCCACAACTGTGGCATCATAAGGCGGCACGAAGCTCTCTAAAATTTTGGAGCCGGCAGTAGCCCGCAAGCCCTTTACCGCCAGGACATCTTTGATGGCAATGGGTACTCCGAGGAGAGGCAATACACTTTCTGGCCTTGTTTTGCTAAATTCGACCAATTTTCGATCAGCTTCATCAGCCTGCGCCAGGGCAACTTCAGGCTCCAAGGTGATGAAGGCATTCAAATCAGGCTCGATGCGTTCGATGCGATCTAAATAAGCCTGGGTAAGCTCGCGGCTGGAGATCTCTCCATTTTGGAGGGCTTGAACTGCCTGCGTAAGAGTGAGATCGGTTGGGTGAGACATGTAACTATTCAAAAATGGGGAGCACACGGAATTGGCGTTTTTTTGCATCCGGCGCGTTGCTGAGGATTTCGTTTATGTCGAGGCTGGCGGATATTTCATCTGCGCGCAGCGTACTTGCCTCAGATTGCATACCAGAAGTTGGGGAAATCGCCTCAGTATCTACCGTTTGAAGTTGTTCAAAGTAATCTAATATGGCCGACAATTGTTGGAGATAACGGGATTTTTCATCCTCGGTAAGTTCCAGGCGCGCCAGCTCGGCAATATGTTCGACTAATTCTAGAGTCAGGGTCATGAGGTGATTATATCATTTGGCGTGACTGTTCAACCATGGAACGGATTTCCTATCGCCTTTCCGCCATTCTCTTCACTATGGTAAACTCTCCCCCATGACCCATTTGACTGGCCCTGAAAGAGCCGCTTACGTTCAGGGCATGTTCACCCGCATTGCTCGTCGATATGATTTGATGAACCATCTCATGACCGCGGGACAAGACGCGCGTTGGCGGCGGGAGGTCATCCGAAGCGCTTCCCTGCCCCCACACAGGAGCTTCGTGCTGGACCTCGGGGCTGGTACCGGTGATTTGGCCTTCGAGGCCCTTCAACAGCATCCCGAAACCACCCCCATCGCAGCGGACTTCACACGGGCGATGATGGAGATTGGCCGCAATCGTCAGAATGGCCGCCTGGTGCATTGGTCATCCGCCGATGCTTTGAAACTGCCCTATGCCGATGGAGCATTCGATGCCGTAGTTTCAGGCTTCTTATTGCGTAATGTGATCGATATCCAACAGGCGTTGACTGAGCAATATCGGGTGCTCAAGCCCGGCGGCATGATGGTCGCCCTGGATACCACCCGCCCGCGCGAGAATATGATTTCGCCGTTGATCCGTTTCCATATGAACACGGTCATCCCTGCGCTGGGGCGCATACTGACCGGCCAGACCGATGCTTATACTTATTTGCCAGACTCATCTACCAACTTCTTACGAGCTGAAGAATTGGCCGCGCGCATGGCTGCGGCGGGTTTTAGCGAAGTGAATTTCCAACGCAAGATGTTTGGGGTCATTGCCATCCACTGGGGGAGGAAATGAGTCAGAACGTCAAAACGTCAAAAGGTCAGATCATCAGTGGGTCAACAGGCCGACGCCGACTGGTCGTGGGTATCAGTGGGGCCTCGGGAGCTATTTTGGGGATTCGAATGCTCGAAGTGCTGCGTGTAATGGAGAATATCGAAACTCATTTAGTGATCTCCCCTGCCGCATGTATGACCATCACCCAAGAAACCGATTGGCAGGTCAGCGATGTGCTGGCGCTCGCCGATGTGGTTTATAAACACCAGGATATCAGCGCCTCCATCGCATCTGGCTCCTTTGACACCTCTGGCATGGTAGTCATCCCCTGCTCGATAAAAACCCTCTCCGCCGTAGCCAATTCCTACACAGATAATCTGCTCTCCCGCGCTGCTGATGTGACTCTCAAAGAGGGGCGACCTTTGATCATGGTTGTGCGCGAAGCTCCGCTGCATCGAGGTCATTTGCGCTTGATGGATCAGGCTGCTGAGGCAGGGGCAGTGATCTTTCCGCCGGTGCCGACCTTTTATTCCCGCCCCGCCTCGCTCGATGAAATGATTGACAACATCGTCGGGCGCGTGTTGGCGAGGGTGGGGATAGAAAACGACCAGTATTTCAAATGGAAAGGAAGCTGACTCTTTTGGGGCTTACGCAGTTCGTTGAAGGATTTTCCGAAAATAGGGGTGTGCGGGGTACTCTGCACCCCGCACACCCCTATTTTCGGGCATCTTTCTGTACAAGTGCGTAAGTTCTATCCGTATATCTGGGGGTATAATGGAGGTCAGTAATATTGGAAAGGAAAACTCAAATGACCGGTTTTGACCGAATTACATTCGACCCTAATATCATGGGCGGAAGGGCTTGTATCCGTGGGATGCGGATCACCGTAGCAATGATCATAAATCTAATTTCTAACGGAATGTCCACGGAAGAAATTGTTCACGAATATCCCTATCTGGAACCCGAAGATATTCAACAGGCATTACGCTATGTGGCCCTACTTGCAGACGAATCCATTCGTGAGTTAGAATTGGTTTCAGCATGAAATTTTTGGCCGATATGGGTATCTCCCCCAGGATCGTGCTTTGGCTGCAAGAAGCAGGCCATGATGCCACTCATTTGCATGAAGAAGGGCTTGATCGTTTGTCCGACGAGGGAATTCTTGAAAAAGCCCGTCGTGAGCAACGCGTTGTCCTTACACACGATTTGGATTTCGGTGATTTGATGGCAGCTAGCCGAAGCAACCAACCTAGTGTGATCATTTTCCGGCTACGAGATATGCGCCCAAAATCAGTCCGAATTTACTTGCATGAAATAATCGAGAATCACACTGACTTACTAGACAGGGGAATGATCGCTAGCGTCACTGAGGGGCATATTCGGGTACGTCGTTTGCCCATCCCATGAACCAACGTGACCTCACCAAAGCCGCCCTGCGCGGCGAACCTTCCTACGTCTGGCGTGCTGGCCAGGATCGTCGCTTGAAGATGATCCTCGATGCTGCCGGGGAGCGCGTCACGGGCCGTGTGTTAGAGAACGGCTGCGGGGTGGGGATGTATGTCGAGAAGCTGAGCGCCCATGGGGGTGAAGTGATCGGCCTGGAGTACGACTTTGAGCGCGCTGTTGAAGCCCACGAGAATTCACCCTACATTACCAATGCCGCGGGTGAGCATTTGCCTTTTCCCGCAGGGACATTTGATCTGATCCTGAGTCATGAAGTTATCGAGCACGTTCAGGATGACCGCCTCGCCATCGCCGAGATGGTGCGAGCGCTGCGCCCTGGTGGGCGGATAGTTCTCTTCTGCCCCAATCGCGGCTACCCCTTTGAAACCCATGGAATTTATTGGCGTGGAAAATACAAGTTTGGCAATATCCCCCTGGTGAATTGGCTGCCGCGCAAGTGGCGAGACAAGCTGGCCCCCCATGTGGAAGTTTATACTCGCCGCGATCTGATGCGCTTGTTCGACGGGTTGCCCGTTAAATTCATCACCCGCACAATTGTCTTTGGGGCTTACGATAACATCATCGCCCGCTTTGGTCGTTTCGGACGCGCTTTGCGGGCGGCGCTGCAATTCTTTGAGCGCACGCCGTTGAAGGTATTGGGGTTATCTCATTTTTGGGTGGTGGAGAAAGATGACCATTATCAGAGTCGATAGCCAGGCTCAGGCTGTTCAGCCCATCAAGTTTCCCCTTGTTCTATCGCCTGTTTTCATCCCCCAGAGTATCAGTTTGCATAGAGAGCAGTACTGGATTAACGCCAGATTGCTCATTAGCATAAATTTCGTTTAGCCGGGTGGTGATAGCTTCAACATCGTGCCGCTCGATAAAAGATTCGACAGCGCGCGCGTAGAGTTGACTGCGGCTGATACCCAAATTCGCCGCCAGACGTTCAGCTTTTTCAAACAGAGTGTCCGGTAAAGATATTGCTGTTTTCATGGATTTAGTATAACGAGTTATTCACCGGCTTGGCAGCTTTGCACTGAATCCAAGACTCTCTTTTACATTGCATGACCACCGCCAACGTAAATCCGCTGTCCAGTAATCCAACGGGCTTGCTCTGACGCAAAATACACTACTGCGTCTGCTATATCATCTGGTTGTCCTACCCGCCTCATTGGATAGGTTGCAGCAATCTCCGTTTCCATTTCCGGTGTTAGCCAACCTGTTTGTATTGCACCTGGAGAAATCGTATTTACGGTTATGCCAAATTGCCCAAACTCCTGAGCAGCGCTTCGTGTGTAGCCTTCCATCGCCAGTTTGCTAGCACCATATGAGATTTCTGATGGAAAACAGTATGCACCATCTGTGCTGATATTAATAATTCGACCCCAATTACCATTTCTATTTATCTGCCTTCGCACAAATTCTGCCATTGCTAATGCTACTGCACGAGTATTTACCGCAAATACTCGGTCACAACTTGATGCAGTAATATAATCAGGTGCAGAAGTCCAGGCTTCCACTGTCTTGTTTACTAAAATGTCAGCTGATGGGAGAAACGTGTCTGCTTCCCAATGTGCCGCATTGTTGACGAGAATATCAACCTGACCAAAAGTAGTCTCAGCTTGGTCAAACAAGTTGGATATGTTATCTGGGATAGATAAATCTGCCTCCCATGCTTCAGCCTGACCACCGATTTGACGTATTGCTTTAAGAACCTCACTTGGTGTTTTTGCCCGTTGTGTATTGTAGAAAGTTTCTCCCGGTATATCCTTATCGTGAACTGGTAATTGCCCCTCTTCGCCACAACGATAATAATGCAAGAAAACAATTGCGCCTTGCGCTACTAATGCCTTCGCTATTCCTGCGCCTATCCCATACGGATTGTTCGCACCAGTGACAATAGCAATTTTATCTTTCAATCCTGTATCAATCATCTTTTTACCCTTGTACAAGTATTAGCCGCCCAACCTTGGGTTATACTGCACGTCAAGCGTTTCGTGAACTGAACTGGAATAAGCAGTCAATCGTATTGACCCATTACCCCCGAAAATCGTAAATCCCATCCACGATGGGCCATTCTTTACCACATCCTGAACAGATGAGGGCCTGATCTGTTTCTTTTAGTTCTTCATGCCCACAGGCCGGGCAGCGAAAGAAAGCGTCATTGTAGGACAGGATGACATCCTGTCCTACGGCTATAGATTTCACAAATACGCTGGGGGTCAGTTGCCACCAATTCCCCGTCAGTTGTGCCAGAGAATCTAGAGCGACCAATAGCCTGGTCGGGATGATGCGCTTGAGTAAGCCAATCCGAAAATGGGAGACGGTCAGTTGGCGTTTGATCTCGAAGCCAGCTCCGCTAAGCCAGGTACGCACTGTCTTGGGGTGGAAGTCGAAGTTCAAGGGCACGAACTCCACCTGCTCTGACGTGAAGGGACTCCAATCTTGCTGGCGCAGGAAATAGCGCAGGATGGCTTTGAGATTCTGCTTGCTGGCAAATTCCAGGATGAAGGTGCTCTGAGGTTGCAGTACTCGTCGGATTTGGGCCAGCGCCCGAGGCGCTTCGGCCAGGTGATGCAGCACGCGGATCATGGTGGCGGTATCGAAGAGACCATCCACGAAGGGCAGACGGTAAACATCCCCGGCAACGTAAACATAATGGTCTCTTTTTCCCAGTCGCTCTTGAGCCTGCTGGAGTTGGGTCAGAGAATAATCCAACAGCACAACTCGCTTGAAGCCCTGATAACGGGACGTGTTGCGGCCAGCTCCGGCGCCAAGCTCTAAGAGCAGTTCGCCGCTGGGGGGCAGCAGACGCCGCAGGGCCACCGCCTCAACCTGGTCTTCATAAGCGCGCCCGCCTTGATCCCAGAAGCTGGTCTGGTAATCGGAGCCTTCGTAATCGCAGATGGGGGGAGATGAATTGGGGGGCATGGGGGGAGGGGGTGAATTGGTAGATTGGGAAATTGGTAAATTGGGAACTGGCAGACTGGTTTCTCGATACTACCAATCTACCAATCCCCAATCTACCAGTTTACCAATTCCCAAGCCCTGTTTATACCTCAGGAGTGCGGGCGCCGTTGTAGCCGCGCCCCACACCGCGGTATTGGAAGCCTAGTTTAGCCATCTCTTCGGGATCGTAGATATTGCGTCCGTCAAAGATCACTGGCTGCTTCATTACGTCAAGTAGCTGGCGGCGGTTGAGTTGCATGAACTCGTTCCACTCGGTGTTGACGATGATGGCATCGCAGCCCTCAGCCATGGTGTAGGGGTCATCCAGCATCTCCACCGCGGGGAGAATTGGGGCGGCAACTTCCATAGCCACCGGATCATAAGCCCGAATAGAGGCCCCAGCAGCGATCAGCTTGTTGGCAATATCAATTGATGGGGCATCTCGCATATCATCGGTGTTGGGTTTGAAGGCCAGCCCCAACATACCAATCGTGCGCCCACCCAGTTCACCATCGAGCAGCTCTGTAAGCCGTTCGATAGCCATAGGGCGGCGGGCGGCGTTGATTTCCATGACAGCGTGCAGTAGTTGAGGTTGTTTGCCCTTCTCTTCGGCCATGTGTGTAAGAGCGAGGACATCCTTGGGGAAGCAGGAGCCTCCATACCCCAGTCCGGCATTCAGGAAGTGCGGGCCAATGCGTTCGTCATATCCCATGCCAGTGGCCACTTCAGACACATCGGCGCCCAAGGCTTCGCAGATATTAGCGATTTCGTTGATATAGGAAATCTTGGTCGCCAGAAATGCGTTGGAAGCATATTTGATCATCTCAGCGGTGCGCAGATCGGTGATCAGGATGGGCGCCCGCAGGGGCAGATGTAACTGGGCTACTTTATCAGCAGCCTCGCGATCCAGGGAACCCAATACGGTGCGGTGTGGGTTCATAAAATCCAAAATGGCTGAACCCTCGCGCAAAAACTCAGGGCAGGAGACGACCGAGAAAGGAACAGCTTCCTTCTGGTGTCGTTTAACGATCTCGGCTACCCAGTCGCCAGTACCCACGGGAACGGTGGATTTGTTGATGATGACCAGTTCATCGCTCATCACCTCAGCAATGGAGCGGGCCGCGGCCTCGACGTATTGCAGATCGGCTTCGCCATCCACGCCGGAGGGTGTGCCCACGGCGATGAAGGCAAATTCGCTATCTTTAACGCCTTCGGCGTAGGATGTGGTGAATGTGAGGCGTCCAGCCTTGATGTTACGCTCGACCAACTCTTCCAGGCCGGGTTCGTAGATGGGCATCTCGCCGCGCTTCAAGCCTGCGATTTTTTCTTCGCTGATATCCAGAGCGATGACGCGGTTGCCCAGGTCGGCAAAGCCTGCCGCTGTGATCAGGCCGACATAACCGACACCTACAACACAGATTTGTTTCATTATTTACCTCCGAAGTTCATGGGGAATGTAGATGTATTTCAAATGGGTGTGTTTCATTTCAGTTGAAGATGTCGTTGCGTATTTCGTATTCCGTATTGCGTATTTGGGAAGCATTACGGAATACGTAATACGGAATACGGACAACTTCTCAACTCGTTTGAAACACACCCATTTGTTTTTTGCTTGCTAGTCATTTCAGTAACCTTTATAGCCCGGAAATCTTACCATAAGCTGTGCTATTTGGCACGAATCCCCTCAATCCCCCCGATGCGGGGGGATTGAGGGGGGTGGCGGTGCGCAAAAGGTCATTTCTGAGCAATGACCTCTGTCACTTGTAGATCGGACAAAAACACTCTAAAATAATGGAGATAAATCTTACCCGTAAGGCCAAAAAAGGAAAAAATTAATATGCAAATCACACGTCAGGCCGATTACGCAGTGCGAGCGGTTTATTATCTAACTACATTGGGCCAGGGTAATCGGGCGGCCACCAGCAAAATCGCTGCCGAGCAGCATATCCCGCCTTCATTCCTGGCTAAGATTGTCTCTCAATTATCCGTAGCCGGGTTATTACATACTTCACGCGGCGCTCGAGGTGGTGTCTCCTTGGCGCGTGATCCTCAGGGTATAAGCCTCTTGGATGTGGTCGAAGCCATCGATGGGCCGATTCACCTGAACGAGTGCGTGGGTGATGATGGCGTTTGCGTATTTGAAGACAATTGCCTGATGCGACCTGTTTGGTGTGATGCTCAAAAGGATTTGGTCGAGCGGCTGGGTTCAACGAATTTCTCTAAATTTGTAAATGGGCAAAAAGCCCCCGTGGGATAACCAGAATCAACCCTAACCTTCATCCCGAATCTCCTTTCCAAACGGCCGCGAACAATCGAAAAGTTGATCCATCTTCCCCTCTTGGCGTATAATTGATCAAGAGGGGATTTCTGTTAAATTAGGACTTACGCAGCCGCCCCCCAACCTTGGGGGGAATCCTTCTGCTCCCCCAAGAATTGGGGGGCTGGGGGGGC
This sequence comes from Anaerolineales bacterium, assembly GCA_016783125.1. GTDB lineage: Bacteria > Chloroflexota > Anaerolineae > Anaerolineales > UBA11858 > NIOZ-UU35. The sequence goes on along the minus strand of JADHXE010000013.1, from coordinate 23,423 downwards.
TTTCTCCATGATTTGCCCTGCAATTGCGTAAGTTCTATTAAAAATATGGGTGCGTTTCAAATGAGTTGATGCGCCGAACGCAGGTGTCCGTATTGCGTACTGCCTACGGCATATTTCGTAAGCCTTCCAAAATACGTAATACGCAATACGCAATACACAGCGACATCTTCAACCGAAATGAAACACACCCTAAAAATATATACGCTGTCGAAAGATTCGACAGACGAACAGGAGGCTGATATGTCCAACCCTCGTACGGTGCGGGCCCCGCGCGGCACCCAAAGAACTTGCAAATCCTGGCTGAGCGAAGCGCCATATCGCATGATCCAGAATAACCTGGACCCTGAGGTTGCTGAACGCCCCGAAGATTTGGTCGTGTATGGAGGCAGGGGTCAGGCGGCCCGAAGCTGGGAGGCCTTTGATGCCATTCTGGCCGCGCTGGTAGATTTGGAAGATGACGAAACCTTGCTGGTGCAGTCTGGCAAGCCGGTGGCTGTGTTTAGGACTCATGGCGATGCGCCGCGGGTGTTGATTGCCAACTCGAACCTGGTACCCTTTTGGGCCACGCAGGAGCATTTCGACGAACTGGCCGCCCAGGGTCTGATCATGTATGGCCAGATGACCGCTGGTTCGTGGATTTATATTGGCACGCAGGGTATCTTGCAGGGTACGTATGAAACCCTCGGATCGCTGGCTCAACAGCGCGGGTGGGATTCATTGAAAGGCAAGTTTGTGCTGACTGCCGGCCTGGGCGGCATGGGTGGCGCCCAACCCCTGGCGGTGACCATGAATGAAGGGGTTTGCTTGATCGTGGAAATCGATCCCGAACGCGCCAGACGCCGCCTGGAGATCGGCTATGTGGATATGGTGGTGGATACCCTTGAAGAAGCCATGACCCTGGTTGAAGAGGCCGTAGATGATGGCACGCCCAAATCCATCGGCTTGATCGGCAATGCCGCCGATATTTACCCCGAAATGGTTCTGCGCGGTGTCATCCCTGACGTCGTCACCGACCAGACGCCAGCTCATGATGTGTATAGCTATGTCCCCACTGGCCTGGGTGTGAAAGAAGCTGAACTCCTGCGTGAGTCTAATCCCAAGGAATATGAAAAACGTTCTATGGCATCCATGGCCAAACATGTCGAGGCCATGCTGGCATTCCAAAAGAAAGGCGCGGAGGTATTCGATTATGGCAACAACTTAAGGCAGCGCGCCTTCGACCATGGTGTGGAAGATGCCTTCGATTTCCCCGGCTTTGTGCCAGCCTATATTCGACCGCTGTTTTGTGAGGGCAAAGGGCCCTTCCGCTGGGTGGCGCTTTCTGGTGACCCTGAGGATATCTACCGCACTGATGAAGTGGTCATGGAGCTATTCCCCGAGGATGAACATCTTCACCGTTGGATGCGCATGGCTAGAGAGAAAATTCCCTTCCAGGGCTTGCCCTCGCGTATTTGCTGGTTAGGGTATGGGGAACGGGCACAGGCGGGTTTGGCATTCAACAACCTGGTTGCTGAGGGCATTGTTAAAGCGCCTATCGTGATCGGACGAGATCATTTGGATGCTGGCTCGGTGGCTTCCCCCAACCGGGAAACGGAAGCGATGAAGGATGGCACGGACGCGGTCAGCGATTGGGCGATCCTCAACGCGCTGATCAACGCGGTGGGGGGCGCTACCTGGGTTTCGTTCCATCATGGCGGCGGTGTCGGTATCGGCTACAGCCAGCACGCCGGGCAGGTTATCGTCGCCGATGGCACCGCCGAGGCCGCGCGCCGATTGGAGCGCGTGCTGACGACTGATCCGGGTATGGGCGTCGTCCGTCATGCGGATGCCGGATACGAGCAGGCCATCGAGGCGGCCAAACGGCATGGTATAAAAATGCCGATGTTGAAGTAGAGCGTGTTGCGTATTTCGTATTGCGTAAGAGAATCCTCTATGCGGGTTACGAAATACGAAATACTTACGTACAGGAGAAAATAATCACATGAAACGAATTGCAGTATTCACAAGCGGAGGCGACGCCCAGGGCATGAACGCTGCTGTCCGGTCTGTGGTGCGTACTGCCCTGGATCGCGGTCTGGAAGTTTATACGGTTTATGAAGGCTACCAAGGGCTGGTCGATGGCGGGGACCGCATCCGCAAGATGGATTGGGATTCCGTTGGCGGAATCTTGCAGGGTGGCGGCACGGTGATCGGTACCGCGCGCTGTGAACGATTCCGTACCCGCGAGGGACGCCTGGTGGCCGCTAAAAATCTAATCGAACGCGGTATCGAGGGATTGATCGTGGTCGGCGGCGATGGCTCCCTGACTGGCGCGAACCTCTTCCGACAGGAGTGGTTATTGCTGGTAACCGAACTGGCTGAAAAAGGGGAGATCAGCGCTGATGAAGCCGCAGTTTACCCAAACTTGCTAATTGTTGGTTTGGTAGGCTCCATCGATAATGACTTCTATGGCACGGATATGACCATCGGAACAGATTCAGCCCTGCATCGTATCACCGAGGCGGTAGACGCCATCACCAGCACGGCCGCCAGCCATCAACGGACTTTTGTGGTCAAAGTGATGGGACGCAACTGCGGTTACCTGGCTATGATGGGCGCGCTGGCCTGCGGCGCTGATTGGGTGCTGATCCCCGAAAATCCCCCCGATGTGGATAACTGGCAAGAAGTGATGGCTGAACGCTTGAAGGCAGGGCGCGCCGCAGGACGCCGTGACAGCATTGTCATTCTGGCTGAGGGGGCTCGGGATCGGGATGGCAATTATATCGGCAGCAGTGATGTGCAGAAGGCATTGGAAGAAAGGTTAGGCGAGGAAGTGCGCGTGACGGTGCTTGGGCACGTCCAGCGCGGCGGCCGTCCCAGCGCTTTCGACCGCAACCTGGGTACATTTCTGGGATACGAGGCTGTCAATGCCATCATCGAAGCCGGGCCTGATGACGAGCCTTTGCAAATTAGCTTCAAGGGCAATCGTATTGTCAGGCTGCCTCTGATGGAGTGCGTGGAGAAGACCCATGCGGTTGCCAATGCTGTGGAAGCCAAGGATTATGCGAAAGCCATGGCTTTGCGTAGTTCTAGCTTCACCGATGCCTATCGTACACTGAAGACCATGGTGCGCGCCATCCCCCATGCCCCCGATCCAGATCAAAAGCGTCTCCGCATCGGCATTCTCAACGCCGGCGCCCCTGCCCCGGGGATGAACACTGCTTCGAGAGCTGCCACCCGCCTGGGACTCGATAAGGGCCATATTATGTTAGGTATCTACAATGGCTTTGAGGGCATGGCCGAGAACGAAGTCGAAGAGCTCAATTGGATGAGTATGGGCGGCTGGGTGTCCATGGGTGGTTCAGGGCTGGGCACCAGCCGTTTAGTCCCCAAGGGCAAAGATTTATACGCCATCGCCCGGACGATTGAAGTCAACAAAATCGACGCGCTGATCATGATCGGGGGTTGGAATGGCTACGAGGCGGTTTATAAATTGTATGAGCAGCGAGCTAATTTCCCGGCCTTCGATCTGCCCACAATTTGTATCCCGGCCTCGATCAACAACAACCTGCCGGGTTCAGAACTCAGCATCGGCGCGGATACTGCCCTCAATAGTATTGTCAACGCCGTGGACAAGATCAAACAATCGGCAGTGGCTACGCGGCGCTGCTTCGTTGTGGAAGTGATGGGGCATTGGTGCGGATACCTGGCGCTGTTGGGCGGATTGGCGACTGGCGCAGAACGCGTTTATATGCACGAAGAAGGTGTCACTCTGAACGACCTGCAAGCCGATGTGGAAACCTTGAGCCAGGGCTTTCGCTCTGGGAAAAAGCTAGGGCTGATGATCCGCAATGAATATGCCAATAAAGTGTATTCGACTGGATTTATGTGTGCCTTGTTCGAGGAGGAGGGCCGCGATCTCTTCGATGTGCGTCCTGCAATTTTAGGTCATCTGCAGCAAGGTGGTGATCCTTCTCCGTTTGACCGCATTCAGGCCACGCGGCTGGCCCGGCTGAGCCTCGAATTCTTGATTGATGCGTGTACGAAACGCTCCAACCGCAGCGCCTTTATGGGATTGCAGGAGGGGAAGTACGCCTACCACGATATGCGCGATTTCCAGCGCATGGTCGATCTGGAGTATCAGCGCCCCAAGGAGCAGTGGTGGCTGGCGTTGAGAGATATTGCCAGTTTGCTGGCTCAGCCAGGGCCGAGCGTCAATCCCGACTGATCTGCTCTCGCAGTCTCGTTCCAACGCTCTGCGTGGAACGCATGAGGGTACAATGTTGAGCTTCGTATCCAGAAAAGTCAGGCAGTTATCACGAATGGGGACGAATTACACTAATTTCACGAATAATGTGTTGGTCAGCATGATATTGAACACAATACTAAACAACTGTCATTGCGAATGAAATGAAGCAATCTCCTCCATGGCACGCTTTGCGGGCCTTCGGCCGAGGGAGATCGCTTCGCAATGCCAACGGCACGCACGCCAGAGGCGGGCCTACGGCCAGCGAACACTCGCGATGACACTGTTCAAGGTGTTATACTCTCGTTCCAACGCTCTGCGTGGAACGCATGAGGATACATCGCAGCGCGGCGTATTCAGAAGCAGGTGCATCGCATGTTGGACGTGCATCGCACCTTGGTGATCATTAATCGCTATCCGGCTTGCAGGGGTTATCGGGATTGGGGTCATCGGGCGGCATCCCCGGGGTACCGGGGCCGTACTCGCAGACGGCGCGCCAGGGCATGTAATTCGTCTCGAAGGTATCCTCGTCGATGATTTCGCCATTTCGCCACACATCCCGGGTGACAGTTACCACAGCGCCTTCTACTGACCAATCCACCTGTTTGATTTCACCCTGATCTAAATCTTCATTCTTTTCGTAGCGCGGCTCGGGGGGATCTTGTTTATCCGTCAGGCCGGTGGTGTCCCAATCGACGCTGCGCCCGTCGCTGGTGGAGTAAAACTTCCAGGTCAGGTAGTTCGCCCCAACGTAGGTTTCCATCAACAGCCAGTACTCGGTGTCGTTGGTGAATTTGAAATCCACCACCGGCACATAGACCGTGGCGTCCAGCCCGGCCCATTTAGCGTCATGCCCGCCGCCATAGGTCTGCTCGTAGTAGTAGACCCGGTAGGCGTGCGGGTAGCGCTCTACGATGGGGAAGCCGCCGAAGAAGACTGTGCGGAAGAGGGTAGTGCTGACCTGGCACACCCCGCCGCCGACACCCTTGATGGTGCGGTCGCCGTAGATGATCCAGGCTTCGGCGTAGCCGGTATCCAGGCTGACATTGCCCAAGGCCTCGGCCATCGAGAAGGTCTCTCCAGGGGGGATTAACAAGCCGTGGAAACGTGAGGCTGCCGTAGCGATGTTTTGCCGGCGTGAAGAATCGGAGCCATAGTAGTAGGTGGTATGCGAACTGACTAATTCGCTGATACCAAGGTGCGGGGCAGTGGCCTCGTCTGTGACCTGGGGAGTAGTGTATTCCATATCCAGGGCAACATCGTGTTCCCCGGCCAATACTTTGTCATTGATCACCTGGATGGTGGTCTCTACATCCACAGCTTGACCGTAGATTGCGGATTGGATCACCTCTAACTCGCGGGTATCGTCGTTGAAAATGAAGCGGGCATTCTCTTCCTTTACCTTCAGGTCGGGGGCGATCTCCCTCAGGAAACTGCGCAAACGCTCATCGCTGAGTCCGACTTTATATGCTGCCCCCTCGGGCGTAGTCACCCGCTCGATGACCAACATGCCTGCCAAATCCCCGCGCGCGAAGGCCCAGGGGCCGGGATCTCCCTCCACAGCACCGGGGTATTTGACAATCAAAGGGGCGCTGATGATCTTTCTGGCAATCTGCGCCTGTTCTTCCACATCCATAATCACCGGGGGGTCTTCATCCACCACCAGCGCAATCTCACCATCCATGAGTGATTGGGTGAGCGCTTCGAGGGCGGCCATCGTGGTGGGGATATCCACCCTGCGCCCGACCTGGCCCGGCTGCACGACGACGTCCAGGCCCTCGATATGCAGGGAGGCTTCAATGGTGGGGATATCGACCTGCGCGGCGATGGATTTGAGATAGTGCTGGGCGATGCGCTGGTCGAAGGTCATCCTTAGGGGGAGGGTGATCCCGTGATACCAGGCCTGGAATTGATCCCCCAGGCGTTCTCCGAATGAGCCGTTGCGACCGAGGTTATAGGCTTCCCTGGCATTCACCTGGGGATCGAAAACCAGGCCGACCTCAATAGGTGACGCCACCCAAAGTTGAGCGCGGTCTTTCAGCAAGATTTGCCCGTTATAGGGGTAGCTGTACTCGATGGCTAAAAGCGCGGCAGCTTCGGCAGGAGTCGCCCCCGAGAGATCAACCCATCCCACGCTGACCCCAAGGTAGACGCGCCCGGTATAGTTGATATGAAAGCTGATGATGTAAATCACCAAGGCCAGGGTGAATAGCCCAACGCCGCCGATGAAAATGATCAGGGCGCGCTGGAGGGGGTGGAGGGGATGCAGTGTGTGATTTCGCATAAGCAATTCAAACTGATTTTACCAAATGAAAGACCCCAAGGGTTATCAAACCCCTTAGGGTCCAGGGCAATCGCCTATGGTTACTCCGCTTGTAAACCTGTGATAGTCTTTGTTTAGTGAGCGTCCAAAAATAACTTCCCTGTTTGTAGTGCTCGCTTTAGCGTGCTGAAGCCCGCACTACGTACAAGTTATTTTTGGACAGTTACTTAGGTCTGAAGAAAATCCTGCCAATCCAGGTTTAGTTGGCGAATGATGCGGCGCAATGTGCCCAATTTCAAGTCTTTGCGACCCCAATCAGGGATGGAGACGATGCTGCCAGTAGCGGGGTTGTGCCATTTGCGATGCGAGCCGCCGCTGCGCCGGGGAATTTCCTCGCAACCAAGCTGGCGCAACTTCTTGGCGATCCGGCGGTATTTCAGACTGTTATCGGAATCAGGGTTTCTGTCCAAACTGGCGCAGTATGGTCTACCGGCTGCAAGACAGCGGGTAACGGTTTGGCGAGATCGTGGTGCGCTTCTATCAGCGCAGCCAGCGCATCAGCGGCATTGGGAACAACTTCTTCCAGCGTATCTGCTTCGGTAATCAGGCCGGGCAGCAGCGGGCAGGTGATTGTGTAACCGCCTTCGGGTTGCGGCTCTAGCACCAATGGAAGTTTGTAAATATCAGCTGGCATGGTAATTTTGCGTCTCCTTATGTTTTATCCATATCCCTAATATTATACACCCGACCCACAACCTTTGACTTTCAACCTTCGGGCAAAGGTAGGAGAACCCATTTGTAATTTGAAAACAAACCTCAAATCAGCCAGGCGCAGCCCGATACCCTGCGCGCCCTGCCGCATTCGGACTACGATATGCTTACCCTGATCACCTGCCTGGGCTATGATGAAGCCAGCGGGCGTCCGTGAAATCCGTGTACCTATGCTTATCCGCGGGTATAATGTGAATGTCGGAACCATTCTTCTCGCCTTTTCGTCCTCTCTCAGGAGAGTTACCCATGACAACTAAAAAGTCACCGTTTTCCGTGAAATACCGTTGGGTTGGCGTCATTGCTGGCTTGCTTTTGCTCACTTTGGCCTGCGGCCTGCCCTCGGCGCTCCAATCCCTTGCCCCGGCGGACACGCCCGCTCCCGCTCCCGCGCCCACGATAACCCCTACACCCCAACCGCTGCCCCCAGCCCTGGTGGAAGCCGATCCCCCCCCGGGGAGCAGGTTGTCCCTCGACGGCGCGTTGACTTTATACTTCAACCAGGCCATGCAGCGCGCCTCCGTGGAAGAAGCCTTCAGCGCCAAACTCTATTTTCCCAATGGGCAGGCGACCACACACCCGATAGATTTCACCTGGCTCGATGACAGCACGCTGGTCGTTTCTCCGGCTGTGGATTGGTTGGCTGCCAAAGATTGGAGCATGGAAATCGCCGCCTCGGCCCGCGCCGCCAATGGACTCACCATGCTTGAAGCGGTCAGCTTTAACTATCCCACAGCCCCGCCTTTGGAGGTGGTTCAGATTCTGCCGGAGTCAGGTCTCACCGATGTCGATCCATCCTCAGCGGTGGTGGTGACTTTCAACCAACCAGTTGTATCCTTGGGCGCTGACCCCAATACCTTGCCTGAAGCCTTGATCATCGAGCCGCCCCCTGATGGACACGGTGAGTGGGTCAACACCAGCACCTATATCTTCTATCCTGAGACAGCCCTGTTTGGCGGCACGACTTACTCGATCAACGTGAACCCGAAGTTGAGCAGCACCAGCGGAGCCTCTCTAACCTCTGCTTTAGAATGGAGTTTCAGCACAGCTTCGCCGCGCCTGGTTTCTATTGAGCCCGGTGATGGCAGCAGCGCCGTCCCTCTGGATGCATCTTTCACGCTGACCTTCAACCAACCCATGGACACCATCAACGTGGATGGGCACTTCACCATGCATGATTCGGATGGTGAATATATTCCCGGGGTTTTTGAATGGGAACAAGATGATACCGTCGTAGTGTTTACGCCTTCAGAACTGTTATCCCGCAATACAGAATATTCGCTCCAATTACCCTTTGGCACCCAGGCGCGCGGCGGCACACCCTTAGGAGTGAGTTACAGCGCGGCAGTGGGTACGGTCCCGGGGTTGATGATCACTTCTACCGATCCGATACAAGGGGGGTTTACAGGTATTTACAGCGGCGTGACCCTGTATTTCAATAGTTTTGTCCTCGACGATGAAGATATTGATCTCCTGCAATATATTTCGATTACCCCGGAAGTTCCAGACCTGTATTACTGGTTGGGTTGGGAAGGACGCGAACTCAATATCAACGGCAGTATCGACCCCTTGACGGAATATCAAATCATTATTGATGGGGATTTACCTGATCCCTGGGGCGGCACGCTGGGCATGGATTATCCCTACAACTTCCAGACCAGCGCCTTGGATGCTCGTCTCAATTTTTCTCATTACTCATCTTATTTGTTCATCACCCCGGGTGATACCAGCCTGGCGGCCCAGGCCACCAATATCAGCGGCGTGGACATGGTGCTGGGCGAGGTATCCAACGCCGACTTTGTGGGTTTTTTGGGATCGAACGGCTACGAGCTGCTAAATGAATACCAGCCATATAACTGGCAGATTTGGAATCATGAACTGAATTTACCCGGCGACCGCATGTATAAGGTGCAGCTTCCGGTGCAGCCCGATGGCGATGGCTTATCCCCGGGTTTGTACCATCTCAGCCTCAGCGCGCCAGGCGTAGAATATCCCCCAAACCCCTTTGTGCTGGTTTCAAGCAATCTGAATTTGACCTTCAAACTCAGCGCCACGCAGGTCTTTGTTTGGGCCGTTGATCTGCGTACTAATGACCCGGTTCCCGATGCCGCCATTGGAGTATATCGGAGCGATGGAACACTCCTTACCGGTGGGGTCAGCGATGAAAACGGGATTTTCCAGTCGGCGATCCCCGCTCAAGAGAACATCTTTGATACCTACTATGCCATGATCGGCCAGCCGGGGGATGATAATTTTGCCCTCAGCCTGGACAACTGGAACGAGGGCATCAACGGCTACGACTTTGGATTGTCCATCGATTATTCAGGGCCTGAAATCGAGGCTTATGTCTACACCGACCGCCCCATCTACCGCCCTGGGCAAACCGTATCTTTCCGGGCTGTGGTGCGCCAGGCTTATAACGGCCGCTACACACCGGCGAATTTAGGTGCATTGCCGATCAAGATATACGATCAGAACAACGCCATCCTACTCGAGGCTGATTTCTCCCTCTCCACTTTCGGCACCGCTCATGGACAATACCCTCTCTCCGAGAATGCCCAACCCGGCACCTACGAGATCAGCACCGATTATGGCAGGGTGTTGTTCGATGTCGCCGAGTATCGCAAGCCCGAGATCAATCTGCAAGTTTCCACATCAGAAGGGGCCGCAGATATCCTGGCGGATAAGATCATCCAGGCACAGGTAGAAGCGCGCTATTACTTCGACGCTCCGGCTGGGGATCTAACCCTGGGTTGGAACCTGTACAAGCAACAGGATTATTTTTATTTGCCGGGTTATCGTGTGGGGAAGGAAAGCTATGGGTGGATGTACCCCTATTGGATGCGGCATTATTTTGGGTATTATGGGGAGCAAGTTGCCTCAGGGGAGGGGCAGACGGACGAGGGGGGGATTCTGTCCATCGAGCTTGAGATTCCTACCGAGGAGAATACCCAGAACTACACCCTCGAAGCCACCATGACCGACGAGAGCGGATTCCCCGTCAGCGCCCGCACCGAATTGACCGTCCACCCGGCGGAATATTATATCGGCGTGAGGCCGGATACCTGGCTGGGGCAGGCCGGCAACCAGATCACCTTCGATGTGCTGACAGTCGATTGGGATGGCGCAACAAGCCCAAGCCACGATCTGAGCGCCATCTTCCAAAAAGTAACCTGGGTGCGCGAAGATTCCGACGATACCTTTATGCCGCCTGAGATGGTGCCTCAATACACCACTGTTTCCAGCGCCGATTTCCGCACCGGCTCCGATGGCCTGGCCCGTCTGGCTTTCACCCCGCCAGAGGCGGGTACCTATCAATTAGAAATCCAGGGCACTGATGCCGCCAAGACGCAGGTTTTATTATGGGTCGGCGGCGAGGGGCAGGCCGTCTGGCCCAATTTGCCCAACCAGCGCCTGCGGGTCAGCGCTGATAAAGACAGTTATGAGCCCGGCGATACCGCCCAAATCTTCATCCCCAACCCCTTGGGAGCGGGCACGCAAGCCCTGGTAACAGTGGAACGCGGACTCATCTCGCGGCACTTCCAGTTCACCCTGGATGAATCAGGATACACACTGCCCTTGCCCCTGACCGATGATGATGCCCCCAATGTGTATGTCTCGGTTAGCCTGGTTGGAAAGGGTTCCGAGAACAATGTTGATTTCCGTCAGGGCTATCTCAATTTACCAGTCGATCCAGCGGCGCAGGAACTCAACATCGAAGTGTTGGCTATCCACGAGGGGGAGGATGTTGCCTGTGATACCGGCACGAGCTGCCCCGATCATTTAGAACCGCGCCAGGAGATCACCTTTGATTTGAGAGTTACCGATGCAAACGGCAACCCTGTGCAGGGCGAGTTCTCCCTGGCGGTGGCTGATTTGGCTGCCTTAGCCTTGGCCGAACCCAACTCCATAGATATCATGCCAGCCTTCTACGGTGAGCAGCCCTTGGGAGTTAACACCAGTATGGCGTTGACCATGCACGTTCAGCGCCAGTTGTTCATCCCTGGCGGTATGGGCGGTGGCGGTGGGGATGCCATCGTTCCTTTTGTGCGCGAAGATTTCCCCGACACAGCTTACTGGAATGCTGAGATCGTCACCGATGCTAACGGTGAAGCCCAGGCCACCTTCACGCTGCCTGACAGCCTGACCACCTGGCATGTCGATATCCGCGGCCTGACGATAGATACCCGCGTCGGCCAAACCGAAACCCATGTGGTCACCAGTAAAGATTTGCTGGTGCGCCCGGTCACACCGCGCTTCATGGTGGTGGGCGATCATCTGCGGATTTCCGCCTTGGTGCACAACAACAGCGATACTGATCTGCAAGTCGATGTGGCCCTGCAGGCGGCAGGCTTCGTTCTGGATGATCCTGCGACTGAACTTCAAGCCTTCTCTGTAGCCGCTGGCGGGCGTCAACAGGTGATCTGGTGGGGCACCGTCGAAGACGCAGACGCAGTCACAATGATCTTCTCTGCCTCCGGGAAAAACGCCCAAGGGGATTTGCTCTATCAGGATATCACCAAGCCGGTTTGGGGCGGCGGTGCCGTCCCCGTGGTGCGCTATGTGGCCCCACAGACCTTCGGCACCGCCGGTGTGCTAGATGAAGGCGGCCAGCGCCTGGAGTTGGTCAGCCTGCCGCGCACTTATGATCCATCATCAGGTGACCTGGATATAGAACTAGCTCCTTCATTGGCCGCAGCCATGACCGCTGGTTTAGATGTGTTGGAGCATTATCCCTATGAATGCACCGAGCAAACCGTCTCGCGCTTCTTACCCAATCTAGAGGCCTACCGCGCCATCCAAAACCTGGGGTTGGATGCCCCCGATTTGAAAGCCCGCCTGGAACGCACCCTCAGTGAGGGCCTGGATCGCATAATCGCTAACCAGAACGAAGACGGCGGCTGGGGTTGGTGGCCCACATCCCCCCCCGATTTCGGGGGGGGCGAAGGGGGGGGTAGTGATCCCTACATCAGCGCCTATGTACTCTTCGGTCTCAGCCGCGCCAAGGCTGCCGGGGTGTTCGTTGACGAAGTGGTCCTCCAAAACGCGTCCAATTATTTGTTGACAACCACATCTACGTTGTGGGTAGATTTGGAAAGCTGGCGGCTGGACCGCAATGCCTTTATCCAGTATGTGCTCGTTCAGGCCGGTTATAGCGGCCTGGATCGTTTGGCTGTCGACGCCAACGAGTTGTATTTGCACCGTGATCGCCTCAGCCCCTGGGCACAGGCCATGCTGGCGATGACTATCGAGAGCTTGAACCCAGGCGACGAGCGCGTGGCTACTTTGTTCTCAGATTTGAATGCCACGGCCACCCGCTCGGCGACAGGAACACATTGGGAAGGATCAGGCTCCCGGCGTAACATGGAGACCGCGGTCTTCAACAGCGCCGTGGTGATCTATGCCCTGGCGCAGGATGATCCTGCTTCGGCCACGCTGCCTGAAGCGGTGCGTTATCTGATGGCCCACCGCGACGCCCGCGGCGCCTGGGCTTCGACCTACGATACCGCCTGGACGCTCATGGCCCTCACAGAAGTGATGAAGGGCACCGGTGAACTGGCCGGAGATTTCGGCTTCTCCGCGGATGTCAATGGCTCGCAGTTGGCTCAGGGACAGGCTGGCGGGGATATGCGTCTCAACGCCGTGACCACTTCGCTGGCGGTTGAGCATCTGTTTGCTGATCATCCCAACGCCCTCACCATCCAACGCGATGCCGGGCCTGGACGTCTATACTACACCGCCCACTTGAATGTGCTCCGACCAGTAGAGGATGTGGCCGCTTTAGACGCCGGTATCGGCATCTCGCGGGTTTATTATGACCTCGCAGATGAGTCGCTCCCCGCTCCCCGCTCCCCGCTCGAAACAGCCGCCGCCGGAGATACGCTTGAAGTCCACCTCACCCTCACTCTGGAGAACGAGGCTTACTATCTGGTGGTAGAGGATTACATCCCCGCCGGAGCCGAGGTTCTGGATACCAGCTTGAAAACCAGCCAGCAGATCATGGAATATGATGTTGGTGATCCCTTCGGGGATGGTTGGGGCTGGTGGTACTTCAACGATCCCCAAATTTACGATGATCACATCGCCTGGGCGGTGAATTACTTGCCCGCCGGAACTTACGAATTGACCTATATCCTGGCACTCAACCAACCGGGCCAATACCGGGTTATCCCGGCCCAAGCCTGGCAGTTCTACTTCCCTGAAGTTCAGGGCAACAGCGCCGGGATGATTTTTGACATAACCGAGTAGTGGTTCGATAAGGAAACCAGGAACGCAGGTATGCGGGAATTTTTTCCTGCTTTCCTGCTTTCTTCATAGAAAATGTGATGGTCAATAGAACTTTGAACACTAACATTTTTTGTCATGGCTCGCTTTGCGCACCTTTGGTGTGCCCACCTTCGGCGTGAACGGAGCCTGGCTCGCCAACGGCGTGCAATGTAAGCTAGGTGTAGTGAAGAATCCCTGTGCTATACTTATTAATGTGCCTGCGAAGTTAATAATTAAAGTTGATTTTCAGGGATTCCTCACCCCTTCACCACAGGCGCGCCTACAATGGGGGTTCGGAATGACAAGTTTGCTTTCTGTTTAGATGGTTCTGACCGTACATTTCCTCGTAAAAAGGATTGAGAAGATGAAGCGAAAATCTGTTCTTCCACAACTAGTGTTGACCATCATAATCGTTCTGTTGTTAGCAGCCTGCAAATCCGAGCCGGAGGAGCCAACGCCCACAGCGACGGAAACTGCCACTGAAGTTGAGCTCACCCAGGCCGCGCAGACCATCATCGCCCAATTGACTCAAGCTGTGGCGGGTGACTGGACACCGACGCCATCCCCGCTGCCTGCCACAAACACGCCCACGCTCACCCTCCCGCCGCCCACACCAACGGGGCCAACCCCAACGCCGTCCGAAACCCTCCCACCGACTACGACGGCCCTCCCAACCATAACTTTAACCCCCACCTTCATCCCCGGCGATCCAAGAGGGGAGTTGGGGATGCCTGACTGGCAGGCGGATTTCACGCTTGATTCCGACTGGTTCACCTTCGATGGAGAGAATGCCAGCATCCTGATGAGGAATGGCAACCTGGTGCTGACCGCCAAGAATACCGATATCTTCGAGATTTGGAGTTTGTCATATCCCTTCCTGACGGATTTCTACATCGAGTACACTGTCACGACCGGTCAGGAATGCCGCAGCAAGGATCGCTATGGCATGGTAGTGCGCGCCCCCGACCCCGATGCCGGTTATCTTTTCGGGGTCAGTTGCGATGGCGCTTTTCGACTGCGCTCCTGGGATAGCGAGGAGTTCACCACCCTCCAGGATTGGACGGAAAGCGAGTTCATCAATACTGGACCGGGCATATTCAATCGTTTGGGCTTCAAAGCTGAGGGGCAGAAGTTGTCCATATATGTAAATGGAAGTTTGCTGGCGGAAGTCGAGGACGACAAACTCGCCGAGGGCAAGTTTGGGGCCTTCATCAAAGGCGAGAGCACGCCCGGCTTCCGGGTGACGATTACTGAAGTGCTCTATTGGGATTTAGCTGAGTGAAAAGAAAGTTCCCAAAAAAGGGTGTGCCGCTTTGCGCCCACGCACACCCTTTTTTGGGGTATCTCTCACTTATTCGTTGAGATAGCCAATCTTCAGCGTCAGGCTTTCTCCACCCTCGCCAGACTCAACCATGATCAACAATTCATCCTGTGTGATGGGCTGACCATCGTCCCACTGTTGGGGGATGCTGAAAAATGTTGTGGTTTTGCCTTCAGCATCTGTCTTCCCCGTAGCGACAGGGTCTTTATAATCTGTGCCGGTCGCGCCTAAGTAGACCCGGAATTTCGCCTTGGGCGTGAACCCGTGGGCTGACATCTGGATCAAAGCCCCTTTAGTGAGGGCAATATTGAGATTCGGATTTGTATCAGGGGAGACTTGTAAAGTGAGATTGCTATACACCTTTGGTACCGATGCCTGGGTATCCTCAGCGGCGTCATCCCCGCCAGAACAGCCTGTCAATAACAGACTAAAAAGCAGTATACCGAGAATTAAACATTTCGAAAGAAATTTTCCTTTCATCCTTGAGTCTCCAAAAAATTGCTAAACACTGTACTCGCTCTTGTCAAAGGCACGCACACCGAAGGTGCGCAAAGCGAAGCGAGCGAGACCCATCCCCGGGGCGCTGTGCGTGCCTGGGCATGAGCGAGTTTGTCATACTCCTTAATCATCGACAAAATGTCGGGTTCAATCTACTTTGTCTGTGGCTCCCGGATTTTGGGGTGTGCGGAGCACGCCGCACACCCCAAAATCCGGACATTGCCACGGGAAATCCCAGAGGACCATTTTGCTCATCACGTTTCACAGGGTGCTTTTATGTTATACTCCGCCCCGAGAGCTTCGAAATGCAAATCTCCAAAGTGTTCCATCCCGAATTGATTCCCCGTAAAGGGGAGCGTACCGCCTGGTTGCTGCTGATTCTGGCGCTGGTTTATTTGGGCGTTGCACTTTGGAGTGATGATGGCCTCACCTGGCTGGCAGTCGTCTTTGTGTCGCTGATGTTCTTATCGGCTGGCAGCATCACCCTGGGCAATTGGGTGGATCGCAAGACCGTGCTTAGGCTAGACCCAGACGGAGTCAGTTTTAGCAATGGGCTGCGAAACGTCTCTTTGAACTGGGAAGATGTCCGAGAAGTGCGGGTATTGGATTCCGCCTGGGGGCATAGAGTCCAGGTTCGGGGTCCGGCAACCAGCACTTCGTCCAGGCTCAGTACAGGCTTCACCTTCCGTACGTTGGGCGAAGTCATCATGCAAGGCGAGATCAAAGGGCGCATGGGATTCGCCGAAGGTGAGTCCATCTTAAAAAAGATATTGGAATCAAGTGGCCTTCAGGAAACTGAGGTCGCAGAAAAAATTCGTTATTATGCCCGTCCGTAGGCGCGGAGAGGTGCGAGCGGCATCTACCCGGTCCTGCGTGCGCCCTCCAACCCGAGGGCGTTTTCTTTGCGGAGGTTGATATGAGCAAAACGAAAAAATCTATCGATGAACAGGTCGCCCTATTGATGCAGGGCACCGAATACGGCGATGAGCAGCTTATGAAAGCCATGGCTGATGAATTGCGAGAGCGCCTGATCGAAGCGGAAAAAGAAAATCGTCCGTTGCGGGTTTACTGCGGATATGACCCAACTTCGACCGACCTGCACCTGGGGCACACCATTACCATGCGCAAGCTGCGTCAGTTCCAGGAATTGGGCCACGAGGTGACTTTTTTGATTGGCAGCTACACCGCCCTGGTTGGAGATCCTTCAGACAAGAATAAAGCGCGCCCCATCCTGACCGAGGAGCAAGTGCTTGAAAATGCCCAAACCTATGCCGAGCAGGCTTTTCGAGTGCTAGACCGCGAGAAGACCATCGTGCGCTATAACGGCGAGTGGTTATCGGAGCTTTCGCTTGTTGATTTAATCCGCCTGGGACAGAATTTCACCGTACAGCAATTTTTGGCGCGTGAGAACTTCGCTAAAAGACTCGCATCAGAAGAACCAATTTATTTGCATGAGACTTTCTATGCGCTGATGCAGGGTTACGACGCCGTGGCGATGGAGA
The DNA here is from genome assembly GCA_016783125.1 of Anaerolineales bacterium. Lineage (GTDB taxonomy): Bacteria > Chloroflexota > Anaerolineae > Anaerolineales > UBA11858 > NIOZ-UU35. The sequence goes on along the minus strand of JADHXE010000013.1, from coordinate 6,579 downwards.
CCGACGTGCAGGTCGGCGGAACCGATCAGCTTTTCAATATCATTGTGGCGGGGCGGAAATTGCAATCTGCGTTGGGCCAGAAACCACTGGTGGGCATCATCACGGGCATTTTGCCAGGTACGGATGGCGTGCAGCGCATGTCCAAATCTACCGGCAACATCGTCCCCATCAATAGCGGCGCGCAGGATATGTATGGCAAGGTGATGAGCGTGCCGGACGCTGCCATGGGGGCGTACGCCCGTCTGGCGACACGCTGGACACCGGCTGAAATCGAGGCCGTTGAGAGCGAGGTGGCATCGGGCGAATTGCACCCTCGAGATGCCAAGATGAAATTGGCTCAAGAGATCACCACTATTTTCTATGATGAAGAAGCTGCTCAGGAAGCAGAAGACGCCTTCAAGCGCGTCTTCCAACAGGGTGATGTGCCCGAGGATATACCCGAATACAAGCTGGCTGAAGGCCAAACCTTGCTGGATGTCCTAGCGGATAGCGGCATTGTGAGCAGCCGCGGCGAGGCCCGTCGGATGGTTCAGCAGAACGCCGTCAGCCTGGATGGGGAGAAACTGACCGATATGCATGGATCCTTCCCTAGCCCGGGCGTGCTGCGTGTGGGTAGGCGCAAATTCCTGCGGGTGGTTGACTAGATTAGGAACCCGGTTTCTCCAAGAAACCGGGTTCCTTGTATTAGGGATTTTCTTTACTATGCATCAAGAATCTCTTTTTTACATCCTCGCACCGATCGCTGTAGTGCTGGCTGGGATATCCAAAAGCGGCTTTGGCACCGGGTTGGGTGTATTTGCTGTGCCCTTGATGGCCATCGTCATACCCCCGGCGCAAGCGGCGGCGATTATGCTGCCCATCCTATGTGCGATCGATCTGTTCAACATCTGGCATTACCGTCGTTCTTGGGATCGCCAAAATTTGAGTATTTTACTGCCTGCCGCGCTGCTTGGGATTGCGCTGGGGGCGTTCACCTTTCGCTATTTGAGCGACGCCCATATCCGTGTGCTGATTGGTTTGATCGCGTTGGTCTTTGTTGGTAATTTCTTCTTTGGGCGCACAACTGTGGAAAAGAAATCCCCGGATCGCTTGAGAGGCAGCTTCTGGGGTGCTATCGCGGGTTTTGTCAGTTTTGGCGTGCATGCTGGTGGGCCGCCGGTGAGCGTCTACTTGCTCCCGCAGCGTTTGGAGAAATCCATCTTTGTGGGCACGAACGTGGTATTTTTTACCATCGTCAACTATGTCAAGCTGATCCCCTATTATTTTCTGGGGCAGCTAAACGTGAGTAACCTGACGACTTCATTGATCCTCAGCCCACTCATTCCAGTGGGGATTTGGCTGGGAGTCAAGCTGCATGGCCGCATCAATCAGCGTTTGTTTTACAGACTGGTGTATCTCTTTTTGTTGATTGCAGGGGTGAAGTTATTATATGATGGGATTGTGAATATTTAACGCAGAGGTGGGGAGAGAGACAGGGGTAGGGCTCGTGTTAATTTGCAAAACGACTAAATTTGTTATACATTATGGGTGTCATGTTTATATCCGCCTGGCGGTAAACCACCAGGCTAACTACTAAAGGACACTGAAGTGCCCTCACCATAACAGCGAACCTCTAGAAAAGGGGAACTGATATGCCTTACTGGCGACTTTTTTATCACATCACATGGGGAACCAAGAATCGTTTACCGCTCATCGAGCCTGCCTGGGAAGATGACCTTTACGGTTACCTGTGGGGCAAAGCCGACGCGATTGAATGTATCCCCCACGCTATTAATGGGATGCCGGAGCACATTCACGTGGTTGTTTCCACCCCCCCCGAAACTGGCTGTTGCTACAATCATTGGAAAGCTCAAAGGATCAAGTTCCCATCACATTAATCATGCCATACTTAGTGAGAAGGGTTTTGCCTGGCAAGCTGAATATGGCGCTGTAACGTTCTCAGAAAGATACTTGCCTGAAGTTGTGGCCTATGTTCAGAATCAGAAACAGCATCACGCAGAACAAACCATTTGGGCGAATTTGGAGAATATTCCATCACCAAGATCGCCCGGCGGCGCTTTGCGTCCCCTGCGGGGAAACCACCGGGCTAATCGCTCAAGGACGCTTGCCACAGGCACGCCTTCGGCGAGCGCCCTCGCACCCAGCCCCTGCAGGGGCTTTAGCTACTCTTTGCGTCCCCCTGGGGGAAGCCCAGACGTTTACGTCCGGGCGGCCTTCCATGCTGCAAGCTGCAACTTTTTGCCCCAAACTATTGTACAATTTTATAGAGTTGATTGTATGAGGAGGAAACCATGAAAAAACAAAAGCACTCCTTCGGTAATTGGGGCTCTACCCTTTTAATTGTTCTGGTTGTGGTGTTGAGTATTCCCTTGCTAGGCTGCAACCGCGCTTCCAAAGGTGTCGAAGTGACCTCGTATCCCGAACTGGGCTTCACCGTCCTCGATGGCAACGCGAAAGACAGCGACTGGTCGCCCGGTGGAAACTGGATTGCTTATCCCCGGCGCGATCCGGTAGATTGGTATTATGATATCTGGCTGATACGCCCAGATGGCTTGGACAAGCACTGCATCACCTGTGGAGAGAACTTCCCTCAAAAACACAACGGTAACGTCACCTGGCACCCCTCGGGGGAATACCTGGTTTTCACTGCTCAAAATGAAGATGCCAAGGGTGATAAATTAGATTCTATTGCCATCCCAGGGGTCGGCTTGAACTGCAATTTATGGGCTATGAGCGCGGATGGGGAGCAAGTCTGGCAATTGACCGACCTGCCTACCCATAAGCGCACGCCCCAGGGGGTTATCCATCCGCAGTTCTCGCACGACGGGGAAAAGCTTTTTTGGACCCAGGCTCTCGGCGAGTACAGCCCAGACCCAGGCGAGGAGTGGGGCAAGTGGCAGTTAGCCATAGCTGATTTTGTGGTCGAGGATGGTGCAGCCCGGCTGGAGAACGTAGTCTACTCCCAACCCGGCCCTCACCCGCGCTTCTATGAAAGCCATGGCTGGTCGCCGGATGACTCTCTGGTCATCTTTAGCGGCAATCCCGAAGAGGGGCAGCATCCGCCCAATGGCATCGACATTTACACGCTGGACGCCGCCACGGGTGAACTGACTCGCCTGACCCACACCCCCACGGATTGGGATGAGCACGCCCACTTCAGCCCCGATGGCAGCATGATCGTCTGGATGTCCGGCGCGGAATTGGATGTCGAATTCCCCTCCGTCAAGTGGCCTGACTGGAAAGAATATATCACCACTGAGCTATGGATGATGAACGCCGATGGCAGCGACCAGCAGCGAGTCACCTTCTTCAACGAACCAGGACACCCTCACTACGCATGGCTGCAGGAAGTCACCAATGGCACCGTCCGAGTTGTTGTCTCCGACAGCTCCTGGAGTCCTGACGGAACGCAGCTCATCTTCACCCTGGCCTATGAGGCCGAAGATGTCAAAGACGGCCTCGGCGCATTCCTGATCTTGATGGAAGTGGAACAGTAACTAAGAATGGGACACGGACGCCAACGGCGCGCCTCTGGCGACACGGATTCCACGGATAAATAATAAAAATCCCTACAATCCGTGGAATCCGTGTCCAAATTTTTTTCACCCCAGCACCCCTACCCCCTTACTCCCTGCTCCTTCTCCTCAGTTACAATACACCCATGCCTAAAACCACCTCACTCTCCTATGCCCACCAACTCGACCAACAAGACTCACTGGCTCATTTCCGCGAGCGTTTCGTCATCGAAGACCCCAACCTGATCTACCTGGACGGCAACTCGCTGGGACGCCTGCCCAAGCGCACCGTCGAAGTCATGGGTGACGCCGTCGAGCGCCAGTGGGGCCAGCGCCTGATCCGCGGCTGGAACGAAGGCTGGATTCACAAGCCCACCGAGCTGGGCGCCAAGATCGCCCGACTCATCGGCGTCCAACCCGACGAAGTGTTGGTCAGCGAGGCCACCTCGATCAACCTGTTCAAGCTGGCCGTGGCCGCGCTGCGCGCCCGTCCGGGCCGGGGTAAGATCGTCAGCGATATGTTCAACTTTCCTTCGGATTTGTACATTTTCCAGGGGGTAATCGATCTGCTCGGGAACCAGCATCAACTCGAACTGATTCCTTCGCAAGATTCCATCACCATCCCACCCCAGGCTGTCGAGGCCGCCATCGACGCCGATACCGCCCTGGTCGCCCTGACGCATGTGGCCTTCAAGAGCGCCTTCATGTACGATATGCGGCGTGTCACCAACTTGGCCCATCAGGCCGGCGCGCTGGCCCTGTGGGATTTATGTCATTCTGTAGGCGCAGTGCCGTTGGAGCTAAACCAGTGGGGCGTCGATCTGGCCGTCGGCTGCACCTACAAATATCTCAACGGCGGGCCTGGCTCTCCGGCCTTTATTTATGTGCGCCGGGATTTGCAGCAGCAGTTGATCTCGCCGATGTGGGGATGGTTCGCCTCGGCGCGTCCTTTTGATTTTAATTTGGATTTCACCCCCGCGGATGACATCTCCCGTTTTCGGGTGGGGACGCCCCCGATTCTCTCGATGTTGGCTCTGGAACCCGCTCTGGATATTACCCTCGAGGCAGGCATGGAGCGACTGCGCCGCAAGAGCGTTCGGCAGACGGAATACCTGATCTACCTGGCCGAGCAGTGGCTCTACCCCCTGGGATTCACTTTAGGCTCTCCGCGCGATCCTGAGATGCGCGGCTCGCACATCTCCCTGCGCCACCCGGAGGCTTATCGCATCAACCGGGCTTTGATCGAAGCCCTCCCACCGGCGGTGAGAGTCATCCCCGATTTCCGCGCTCCCGACAACATTCGCCTGGGCGTAGCGCCGCTGTACAATAGCTTCACGGATATCCACCGCGCCATTGAGCGCATTATGGAAATTGTCGAGAAGAAATTGTATAATTCGTACTCGTCAGAACGTCAGATGATTACGTAGGAAACAACCAACGAACAGCGCAGCCGTCAATTGCGCCAAGAAAATCAGGAATCATCTCAATATTTCAGGGTAACACGAACACGGTTCCTTGGTATATGACAAAATCTGGGATCATCCTTCTCAGGAACCGTGTTCGTCCCCGCCTTTTTGATAAGATACAAAACCAGGATGGAAAACTTTGTGTTCTGGCTCTGCGCGCCGTTGGCGACATTTAGTATGACAATGATTGGAAAGAGAAAAGGAGACGATCATGCCAAAAATAACTGTCAACGGAAAAACAGTCGAAGTCGAAGCTGGCAAGCGTTTGGTTCTGGCCATCGAAGAAGCCGGTGTAGGGATTGGTCATCGCTGTGGCGGCAATGCCAGATGTACCACCTGCCGGGTGGAATTCGAAAGCGGGGAACCGATTGAGATGACGCGCGCCGAATATGAAAAACTAAAGAGTGGCGACCAACTCGGGAAAATCCGTTTGGCTTGTCAGATTGTGGCTAATGACGATATGAACCTCAAAGCCCTGGTGACTGCTGAGAACACTCCCCAGTGGAACGGCGACACTGGCCCAGCGATTAAAGATGAGGTCACCCCCGAAGCGGTGTTTTACGATCCGGCAGAATTAGAAGAGTAGTGATCACGGCGTTTGTGTTTCTAGGAGCATCGCCGCGCCGATCTCCTCCGCTCACCCGTGTCATTGCGAGTAAACCCACAGCGCGATTGGCGCTGCTCAAACAGAAAGAAACCCTACTAAGTGTCACTGCGAGCGGAGTTTACGGAGCGTGGCAGTCCCCCATTTCGCGAGGAGATCGCCGCACTCCGCAGGCTCCGTTCGCGATGACACTGGTAAGTTTCTTAGTAGGAGGGCGTACTGTGCCCGACGAAGCAATCCCCCCACGGGCGAGAAGACTGCCACGCTGCGCTCGCAGTGACACAGTTCCTTTAGGGGAATGACACACGCTGCTCAGGGAGTCAGCGCTTCTAGCAGCAGCGCCGCGCCGATCTGCTCCGCGAGGGGCAGATCGCTTGTTTCCAGCACAACGACGACGGCCAGTGATTTGCCATCTGCTCCGGGGAGAGTTCCGCCCAGGTACCAGGTGATCTCTTCGCCCGCAGGGGTCAACGTCAGATGCCAGGCAGGCGTATGGGGGTCTTTCAGAGATTCGGTGATCGATTGAGCGTTCTCAGGGGTGAGCACATCGCCGGTATTGCCTAAGGAGGGCAGCAGCACCCATTCGCCCTGGGGATTCTGGTAGGCCTGGGCGATGCGCGGCGCGGGTTGGATTCCAGCGCTGCTTAGAGATGCAGCCAACATCACCACTGCCAAGGGGTTGGTTACATCGCCCTTAGGCTGGGATTCGCTCCCAGGCAGGCGTAGGGGAACTGTATCCAGCCAGGAGGCAGGCGCCCCGTCTGGGAACAGGATCATCCCCAGGTCTCCGGTCGGGTAGCGCCCCTGGATGGCACGATTGAGCAAGGGGGCGCGCACATCTTGTATCAGTCTTCCCCAAATATCATCCAACAGATTGGGGTCATAGGTTGGATGAGAAGCCATCACCATACTGTCGCCCGTGTCAGCAGTCATCAGAACCAGCGCGCCGGTGTGATCGGCGAGCAGATCGTCGGCGGTCTTTTGCAGTTCGATG
>JADHXE010000191.1 GCA_016783125.1 Anaerolineales bacterium | reverse complement strand
CGCACCCCCAATTTCGGGGAATCTCTCTGAGATGGAGAAGGAGCAGATAATTTGTCAGTATCAATGGAAAAGTGTCCGAACTGTGGTTTTGAAAACCAGGCTGGAAGTGAACAATGCGGCCATTGCGGCATTGCCCTTCTTGAAATAGCCAAGACAATGCAGGAGATTGACCTGTTTGGCGCTACCATGGTTGATATGGAAGCGCCGGTTCTAGAGGAAAAAATCCCCGCTGCAACGCTGACACTAAAATCAGGGCGCTTTGCGGGAAGAGTTTATCCATTGCAGAAGAATCAAACCCTCGGTCGCGAGAAGTGTGAAATCATTTTACGTGACCCCCACATGTCACGGCAGCATGCCAATATAAAATATCTCGATGGGAAATTTTTGCTCATCGACCTGGGGTCAGCCAACCACACTTTTGTGAATGATGAGATGGTGCAGGCGCCCAAAACGCTGGGTGATGGGGATGTGATCAGCGTGGGAAATACAGACCTTCTTTTCACTTTAACTGAGGAAGCGTAGTTATGCTGGGCGAAATACTTTTTGAGAAATATTAAATTGAAGAACTGCTAAGTGAAGAACCAATCTGGCAGTTGTATCGCGGGGTGGATATTGAGACCCGCCAGACAATTATCGCCACGGTGACCCGTTCGACGCTGATTGGCGCTGATGAATTCCTCGCCCGTTTCAGAGAGGTTCCTGAAAGACTGAAGGGTTTGGATACACCGTATGCTGTCCTTGTAGAACATTTTGGTGAAAACAATGGCCAGGCCGTGGTCATGCAATCCAACGTCACGGGGCAAACATTGGCGGAAATTCTGGCTGATAGCGATGGTCTGCCGGTGAATTTTGTTTTGGATATCATGCAGCAAATTGGGGAGTTCTTGGAGATCCTTCATCATGCAGATCAAGTTCACGGGGATATAAATCCAGCCAGCGTCATTTTGGGTTCCGATGGGGTTGTGCGCGTCGCCAATCCCGGCGTGGCATCAGCGCTGAACTTGGGAGATTTGATCAACAGCGGGCGCGTTGAGGCTCAAGCGTATCATGCTCCTGAACTGCGCGCAGGTGCAGTGGGGATTGCAACTGCAACCTCGGATTTCTATGCTTTAGGCGCGACGATCTATGAGTCGCTGACCGGGACCGCGCTTGATCTCGATCCATCAGACCCTTCGCCCAGCCGCCTGCGTTTGGGGATTCCGCCTGAGCTGGATGCGCTGGTGGTGGATTGTCTGCAAGCCGATCCAGCCAGGCGCGTCAAGACCGCCGCCGAATTGCTTGAGGGTATTGAAGAAGTTCATCAGGGTATGGGGGTTGGCGCCCAGGAGACTATCCTCGGTATCGAAGATGCTCTTGTAGGGCATACGTTGGGCGCCTATCAACTGGTCGAACGCCTGGGCCAGGGCGGCATGGCAACGGTCTACAAGGCCTTCGAGCCTGCCCTGGACCGCTATGTAGCTATCAAAGTATTGCCGCAGTTCTTCGCCCGCGATCCTAATTTTATGCAGCGCTTCCGGCGAGAAGCCAAAGCCATCGCTCAACTCAATCACCCCAATATTGTGCCTATCCATAGTTATGGTGAAGAGTCTGGCATCACCTATATTGCCATGCGCTATGTCGAGGAGGGCGCATTGATGCAGATGCGGGGCGAAATGTTGCAGTCAGAACGCGCCATAAGATTGATCCTTCCGATTGCCAAAGCTTTGGCGTATGCCCATAAACAAGGTATCCTGCACCGCGATATCAAACCTGGTAATGTGCTCCTATCTGAAGGTGATTGGCCATTATTGACCGACTTCGGGTTGGCGAAGATGGTTGAGAGTTCAACTCAATTGACCAAGACCGGCGTGGGTGTCGGCACACCGATGTACATGTCGCCGGAGCAAGGCCAGGGCGCCGAAGTAGACCAGCGCACAGATATCTACTCGCTGGGGATTATGCTCTACGAGTTGGTCACCGGCGATGTGCCTTTCCGGGCCGGTACGCCGATGGCCATCGTGATCAAGCATATCACCGCGCCCATCCCGCCGCCTCGGGCAATAAATCCCCAAATCCCCGAAGCCCTGGAACGGATTATCTTGAAGGCCACCGCCAAGTCGCCGGATAATCGCTACCAGGATGCCGATGAAATGGCTGCTGCCTTAGAAGAAGTGCTTTCGCAGATGCAAATCTCAGGGTCAGTTTCCGAAGGGGGCAGTACAGCCCCTGAAATTGCGGATCAGCTTGAAAGTCGCTCTCAACCCGCCTCGGCCGCTACACCATCCGCGCCTGCCATAGCCTCCGTACAAATCAATCTGGATTTCCTGCGGCAGAACTGGCGTAAGATCGCGCTGATCTTTATCCCAGTTATTGTATTGGCTTGCATCGGTGGTTTATTATTGATAGGTCAACTATTCATAAGCACCCAAACCTCGCCAGGGGTTGTGGGTGGCGTTACTGAAACATCAATTGCTGATACTGTGCAGCCTACCGATACCCAAGCAGCTATGCCGTCGCCCACACTTACAGCTGTCCCAACACAGATAATTGAACCAACCCAAACAGCTGAACCAACCCAAACTCCTACGCAGGCAGCAGCTTATCTAGGAGGCGGGCGCGGCCAAATTGCCTATGCATCAGATCGCGGCGGGGATGTGCAAATCTATCTCCAGAATATCGAAGGCGACAGCGCCATCCAGCAGTTGACTGATCTCCCTGGGGGTGCCTGCCAGCCGGCCTGGTCACCGGATGGGGTGCAGCTTGTATTTATTTCACCGTGTCCCAATCAAAATGAGAGTTATCCCGATGCCAGCTTATATTTGATGGATATCGAAAGCGGCGAATGGCAGCAGATCGCATCCAGTGGAGCCGGCCATTATGATCCTATCTGGTCGCCGGACGGCACCCGCATTGCCTATACTGCGCGGGATGGCAGTCACTCACATATTCATATCCTCACCCTGGCTGATCGTTCAGACAGGTCGATTTCGAATAGGCTCTCTAACGATATGCAGCCTGGCTGGTCGCCGGATGGTGAACTGATTGTATTCCTTTCCACTCGTACCGGAAGAAACTTGCTTTTCACAATGACTGTCAATGGCGAATCGGCAATCCAGTTTACGCGTGATATCGAAAAAACCAACCTGTACCCGCGCTGGTCGCCAGATGGCAGCACGATCTTGTATATGCAGATAAACAATATCGGCTATCCTGTCCTGGTCAGCGGGTTATATGAAAAACAGGGCTATAGTGAAAATCTCGTCACCACTGAATACACCGCGCCGATGCGCGACCCGGCCTATTCTCCAGATGGATTGTGGCTGGCTTTTAGCAGCAATTACGATGGCAGCAACCATGATATCTGGATAATGACTGACACGGGAGCAGATCCAAGACCTTTAGTAACGGATCCTGCTTATGACTTTGACCCGGCCTGGAGGCCATAGTTTCACTCAATTTCATGGAATCATTATGAACTTACCAGCAACCGTCTTCGGCAAATATGAGATCAAGGGGACAATCCGAGAGAAAGCATTATTTTCGATTGTTGGGGGGATCGATCTCGAAAGCGGCCAAGAGATCCATGCCATCATTTTCGATGCAGACCTGGTCCCTGTCGATCAATTTATTCGACGTTTTGAGTTGGTTGCCAAAAACTTGAGAAACCTGGACCCTCAGAGGGGTGTGCCCGTTTTGGACGTTGGCGAATATGAAAATCAGGCCGTCGTCGTTCATCCCCAAATCGAGGGCCAAACGCTCTCTGAGATCCTCGATAAAAACGGAACACTCTCCATCGACCAGGTTTTAGGTGTCCTCCAGTGTGTAGGAGATTACCTGGATAAATTACATCGGGCTGGTCTGCCTCATGGGATGTTGACCCCTGAACATGTCCTACTGGCCCTGGAAGACGAGGTTCGCATTATGGGGGCTGGCTACGCCCTGGGGGTGAATTTGCCTGAACTCATTTCATCCGGTCAAATAGAACCGAAGCCCTATCATGCGCCCGAATTACGCGGTGGGGCAAAATTGACTCCCGAGACAGATTTCTACGCCCTGGGAGCAACGATCTACGAAGCCCTGACCGGAGAACCGCCGGAACTCGATCCAAAATACCCTTTTCCTGGAAATAAACATCCGGGCTTGCCACCCGAGTTAGATGACCTGGTCGCGAAATGCCTGGCTGTTGATCTATCCCAACGGGTTCGCAGCGCTGCAGAACTGCTCAATAGGCTCGAAGATATCCGCCGGGGGATCGCCATGGGTACCCAAGATACTATTTTGGGAATGGAAGATGCCCTGGTGGGGCACACCCTCGGCGCTTATCAACTCGTAGAGCGATTAGGGCAGGGGGGTATGGCGACCGTTTATAAAGCTTATGAACCAGTTCTGGATCGATATGTTGCCATCAAAATCTTGCCCCAATTCTTTGCTCGCGACCCCAGCTTCAGCCACAGATTCCGGCGGGAAGCCAGGGCGGTGGCCCAACTCGACCACCCCAACATTGTGCCCATATTCAGTTTCGGCGAAGAGGGAGAGATCACCTATATCGCCATGCGATATGTGGAAGGGGGTACTCTCAAAAAAATACGCGGCCAGGTTTATGCTCCTGAGCAGGCCATCAGGCTTTTACTCCCGATTGCGCAGGCTTTATCTTATGCCCATAAACGGGGTGTCATTCATCGCGATATTAAGCCCAGTAATATCTTTATGGCAGATGGAGAATGGCCATTGTTGGGCGATTTTGGCCTGGCGAAGATGGCTGAGGTCTCTCAGAAGCTTACTGGTACGGGGGTTGGTATGGGTACACCCATGTACATGTCTCCTGAGCAGGGACAGGGTGATAATGTGGATCATCGCACGGATATCTACTCGATGGGCATCATGTTGTATGAGATGCTTACCGGGGATGTGCCCTTTCGCGCCGATACGCCGATGGCAATCGTCATTAAACATATCACCGCACCTATGCCCATACCCAGGGAGATCAACCCAGATATCCCCGAGGATTTGGAGCGCATCATTCTCAAGGCTACGGCCAAATCTCCAGATAATCGCTTTCAATCAGTTGAGGAGATGTGCGCGGTTTTGGAAGTCATGCTGAGCAGATTGATCGCGGTAGCTCCGGCTGCGCCAATGATATTCGAAGACCTTGAAGATCATACGCCCACTGAAGTGGCTTCTCAAGAACAACCAGAAGTTCAACCTGATCCATCTCCAGTGAATGAGGATGAAATACTTGAAGCACCCACTAAATTGGTGTCTGGAGTGAGTATCTGCCCGGCCTGTAATAACCGCAACCGCCCCGGTATGCGTTTCTGCGAAGAGTGTGGCGAGAGCTTGATCCCTTTGGAGCCTGAACAGGCAGCATCAAGCGAAACGAAATGCTCTGAATGTAACACCAATAACCGCCCTGGCATGAAGTTTTGCGAAGAATGTGGAAATCCGTTGGAATAACTTTGGGTAATGGTCATAGATAGTTATAGAGGAGAACCACAATGATATGTCCAAACTGTAACGAAGAAATTCCTGAAGGAAAAAAATTCTGCGGTCACTGCGGACATCGGTTGATTTCCACTGATCTTGTGGATAGAGAACCTCAGCCGCATGTTGAGCCTGAGACACCGGAGATGCCCACACCTGCCCCCGGCGCACAGAAATCACATACGCCTCCCGCGGATGTAACCAAGCGCGGTTTGCCTGGCTGGGTATGGGGTTTGGTAGGCGCTGTTGCCGTGGTGTTGGTGTTGATCGCTACCGGAACCATCAACATTGGTAGCGCGATTCCCGAGATAATTGTGGTCACCGAGGCATCCCCAACCGAAGAACCGGATAAACAAGAGTCCATCGTAGCTACTATCGAAGATGAATATGGATGTGATGACCCCATCGGCTGTGTGACCTACGGTGCAGATGAGCCCGTTCGCATCGCTTCGGCGTTGGTTATTTCCGGCCCCAACACCGATCTGGGCACAGACTCCCAATACGGCGTTGAGATCGCCATCGACTTCAAGGGCGATCTTCTTGGCCACGCTATCGAGCTACAGGCTGAGGATGATGGCTGCTCCGCCGAAGGCGGGCAGACCGCTGGTCAGAAGATCGTCTCTGACCCCACAATCATTGCTGTTGTCGGCACAAGCTGCTCCGGCGCTGGTGTTCCCATGTCTGAGGTGATTTCAGAGGCTGGTTACGCGATGGTTTCCCCATCCAACACCGCCCCCTCACTGACTGATCCCGATCAGGCCTGGAACCCAGGCTATTTGCGCACTGCCCACAATGACAAGGTACAGGGCAAGGCCATGGCCGATTTTGCTTACAATGTCTTGGGCGTTACCACTGCTGCCGCGATCCACGATGGCGATCCCTATACTGAGGGTCTTGCCCGCGTGTTTGCCGACGCCTTCGAGGAGATTGGTGGCACAATCGTCGAGTTCACCGCTGTCAACAAAGGTGACACTGATATGCGACCGGTGCTCTCCGCAGTTGCTGCTGCTGGACCGCCCGAGTTATTGTACTACCCTGTCTTCACTGCCGAGGGTGGCTTCCTGACCAAGCAGGCCAAAGAGGTCACCGGTCTTGAAGGGACCATTCTTGCTGCGGCTGACGGCATGATCTCAATCGCCGCTATTGAGGCAGTCGGCGAAGCCGGTGAAGGTATGTACTTTTCTGGACCCGATCTGTCATTCTCCGGTGGTACATATGAAAAATTCTTGGCCGCATACGTTGAGAAATATGGCTCCGAGCCAATTTCGGTCTTCCATGCTCACTCATTCGATGCTGCCAATATGATCTTTGCCTGCGTCGAGGAAGTAGGTGTCCAAGATGGTGACAACCTCCACATTGGCCGTCAGGCGCTGCGCACTTGCCTCTCCGCCACATCTGGCTTCGAAGGCATCACCGGCACGTTGACCTGCAACGAATACGGTGATTGTGCCGATCCAAAGATCTCTGTGTCGCAACTACAAGGCGGTGGATATGTCCGTATCTGGCCCTAGACCCTGGTCAGCAGATTGAGCTAAGAGCTAGATATCATTCGAGAGAGCTAATTTTCCGATAGAAGGTCATCTTATGAAATGTCCAAACTGTAACGAAGAAATCCCTGAAGGAAAAAAATTCTGCGGTCATTGTGGGTATAAGTTAGCGACGGCTGAGCCAGCGCCAATACAACCCGCGTCTATATCACCCCAGGTGAAGCGCGGTTTGCCTGGGTGGGTATGGGGATTGGGGACTGCGCTTGTGATCATCAGTATTATTGGGTTTTTTATCATCAATGGGACCATATCACTGGGTCGTTCTACCGGTACGAATGAAGCTGAACTATCTTCATCATCTGTAGCAGAATCCGTCGAGGAGCCAGTTATAGAAGAACCTGCCGTCGAGGAAGCAGCTGCCCCCGATGCGGAAGAGGCTGCGTCTGCAGAGGAAGCAGCCCCTGAAGAGGTTGCAGAGGCACCAGCCTTCAAGGCCTGCCAGGTGACTGACGTTGGCGGTATTGACGACAAGTCATTCAACGCCACTGCCTGGAAGGGCATGGAAGATGCAGTTGCCGAATTCGGTATTGATGCCAAATACCTCGAGTCCCAGCAGCAGACCGACTATGAGGTCAATATCAACGCTTTCGTCGAAGAAGGCTGTGACTTAATCATCTCCGTCGGCTTCTTACTCGGTGATGCCACTGCGGCAGCCGCAGGCGCCAACCCCGATCAGATGTTCGGCATCGTGGATGTCAACTGGCTTGAATCCGACAACCTGTACGGTTCCGGATTCGCCATCAACGAGGCCACCTTCCTGGCTGGCTACCTGGCCGCTGGCATGACCGAGACCGGCATTGTAGCCATCTTCGGTGGCATCAATATCCCGCCCGTGGCTATCTTCATGGACGGCTTCGTGCTGGGTGTTGAGAAGTACAACGAAGTACATGGTACCGATGTCCAGACATTGGGTTGGGACTATGTTGCGCAGGACGGTCTCTTTGTAGGCAACTTCGAGAGCACAGATGACGGCCGTACCATGGGCGAGAGCCTGATGGATGAAGGCGCAGACATCATCATGCCGGTTGCTGGGCCTGTAGGCGCTGGCACATTGGCAGTGATGGAAGAGCGCGGCGCTGGCTTGATCATCGGCGTTGACAACGACTGGTCGGTGGCTTTTGCGAGCCAGGCTGAGTATGTTCTGGCAAGCGCGCTGAAGAACATGGACTTGTATGTGTACGAGACCATTCAGGCAGCCATGGACGGCAGCTTTGCTGGAGGCAACTACCTGGGTACACTGGACAATGGTGGTGTTGGCCTGAGTTACGGTGGTGTTGATGTTCCCGCTGAACTCAAGGCTGAGATTGAGGCTTTAATTCAACAGATTATTACAGGTGATATCGCCACACTTCCTTAAATATAACGGAAGTTATTAAAGGTTTAACGAAATATGAACTGCCCAAATTGCAAGCAAGAGATACCTGAAGATAAAAAATTCTGCGGTCACTGCGGGCATAAGTTGGTGCCCGCTGAGCCAAAAGTGCCACCGCCCGCATCTGTGTCACCCCAGCCTAAGCGCGCTTTGCCTAGTTGGGCATGGGGGTTGGGTGGGGGTATGGCACTCATCATTCTGATCTTGATCATATGGATCAGCTCTATGAGCGGTTCTCAGCCTGAGCCAATCATGGTCACGGAAGCTGTTGGGGTTGAAGAGGGCACTAGCATGGGCGCAGAGGATGATTATCAAGTTCCAACGCGCACGTCAGTGAAAACGCCAAAGCAAACTGAGATCGTTGTCTTACCAATCGCCACCCGGGAAAAAGCTTTGGGCACCGAAGAAGATCCCATCGTTTGGGCCGTGGTGCCTTCTGGCGAGACAGAGCGTGTAGTCTCTGGTTTCGAAGAAATTGCTGCGATGATCTATGATGAGACCGGTTTGGTGATCACTCCCTTCGTGGCCACCGAGTACGCTGGCGTAATCGAAGCCATGTGCAGTGACCCCGCCAAGGCCCACATGGGCTCCCTGGCAACCTTCGCCTACATCCTGGCCGCCGACAAGGGCTGC
>JADHXE010000190.1 GCA_016783125.1 Anaerolineales bacterium | reverse complement strand
CACACCCCTATTTCCGGGATTACTTCCACTGGAATGAAATGCACCCGATTGATAAAACCTAACTGTTCAGCCATCGAGAGAAAGTTCCCCAAAAAGGGGGCGTGGGGCATCTCTTCCATAGCATGAGCAATTACTAAAAATATAAACGAAATTGGAGGAAAACGAGATGCAAATCTGGTTTGCATTTGTGGTATTACTACTCTCATATTTATTCGGCTCCATCCCCATGGGACTTATCACCGTAAAACTGGCTACCGGGCAGGACATACGCCAAATTCAAAGTGGCCGTACGGGTGGGACCAATGCCATGCGCGCAGCTGGGTTTTGGGTAGGCTTTCTTACGACTCTCCTGGATATCTCTAAAGGCGTCATCGCTGTTTGGCTAGCGCGCACCCTGACACCTGGAAACATCTGGATCGAAATTCTCGCCCCCACCATCGTCATCATCGGGCATAACTATTCCATCTATTTGATCAGCAAAGATGAAAATGGCCGCATCCGTTTGGGTGGAGGCGCCGGCGGCGCGCCGAGCGTTGGCGGCGCTATCGGGTATTGGCCTCCGCTCATTTTGATCCTCGTCCCGATGGGAGCCTTGATCCTTTTCGGCGTAGGCTTTGCATCCATAACCACCATCAGCTTGCCCATCATTGCCGCGATTATCTTAGCAATTCGAGCTTTCATGGGCCTATCGCCGTGGCATTATTTGATCTACTGCCTCTTGGCTGAGATATTGGTCCTGTGGTCACTACGCCCCAACCTCAAGCGGCTGATAAACGGCACCGAACGCGTCGTTGGCTGGCGCGCCAAACGAGTAAACGCTCGGCGGAAAAACAACGCATCCAATCAAATCCCCTCCTGATTAGCTCCAATAAAACCGATAAGAAAACGACGGATCAAGTCAAATGATCCGTCGTTTTTTGTTGTTGTTCTTTGTTTAGATTTCGCTCGCCCTACCACTCCTCCGACGAGAATGCGGGGGGTTTACCAATTAGCTGTTCGAATAATGCCATCAGGTTCCGTTGATGGAGATCCACCACCAAACCCCCGAGCAGCACCCGGCTCTTGCCACAAGATTCCACATCGCATGTCTCCAATAAATCTCCTGCATATTTGCGGCGCGCCGCCTGTCGAACAACCTTACGGATATTCGAGAGGTAGGCCAGATGGCTGTCAATCGTATCAACAACTTCTCCCCTTAAGATCACCTCTCCATGTCCCTGAACGACATTTTCCAAACTCATCTTGCGGATTTTCTTATAGGAATTGATCTTATCCTCAATATCGCCATCTACGAGGTAAGGCAAAGGCATAAGAATATCGCTGGCGTAGAGGATGCGATCCTCTACAATTAGAACACCGATCCCATCTGGGCTATGGCCTGGTAAGTGGATCAACGTCAACGTCTTCTTATCTACCTTCAAGCTCAATTCACCTGCGCTGAATGTCATTTGCGGCAGCACAATCCTCGACTTCTCGAAACTGGAATTTTGCCGCCGTGCTTCCTCCAAAGAGGGCTTGCCTCGTTCTTCTAATAAATCCCGACAGAGTTTATGGGAAATGACAATTGCGCCAGGGAAGAAACAACTCCCCCAACTGTGGTCAGCGTGGTAATGGGTATTGATCACATAGCGAACAGGTACTTGTAATTCTTGCTCGATAAAATCTCTAATTTCTAAAGTTTCTTCGGGGGAAGATAACGTGTCAATAGCGACAGCCCAATCTGTACCTACAACCACTCCGGCATTTACTTGGGCGTACAGTTCACTCTGAAAAACGTACACATTATCGGAGACTCTTTCTCGTAGAATCATAACCATCCTCAAAATAACTTTTGTAACCAGCCAACCTGACAAGATAGTCCAAAACAGGGTGTGCCTGGGGGCGTGCCTCCAGGCGCACCCTGTTTCCGGTCAATCCGTTCCACATAGGGAAAGTTACAAATTTGGATCAACGAAGGATAGCACATATCCATGTAATTCGTCAAGAAATGTGATATTTTTCACAATTCAAACTTGACTTGCCTTCTCTAAGTGTGTATAATGCCACGCAACAAGTGCATAACCCCTCGTCCGGGAGCAGTAAGTGGGCCTGGAACTGCCAGAGAAGGGCTGGCCATAGGCTGAAAACCGCCCTCAGATTCCCCCCGTTGAAGTCGCCTGGATGTGACTGCTGAAGAACTCCCGCCATTGGCGTAGGATAGTAGACCAGCACGGGTAAGCCCGTTACAGCGAAGCACTGATAATACCAGTGACCAGTTCTCAGTTTACAGTAAACAGTTGTCGGTTATATCAATCCAACACTGATTACTGTTCACAGAATACCGTTCACTGATACGTCGGCGCAGTGAGAGCACCAGCGTGTATCGTGGTGAATTGAGGTGGTACCGCGGAAGTTGAAACCTTTCGTCCTCTAGGATGAAAGGTTTTTTGTTTTCTAATCCGATCCGATCCGAAGGAGATCACAACCATGCGCAGGATAATGCCTTTATTGATAATTTTGACCATCCTCTTAGGGAGCTGCAACCTCCCCAGGGGTGGCACCCTCGCGCCCCCCAGGCCTGATCCGCCTACCCCAAACATGGCATCCGCCCCCGAGGGTGAAACAGCCCCCACAAAAACGCCTACGCCAGAACCATCCCCTAGCCACACGCCATATCCCAGCGCGGAGATCCCTTCCGGCCAAAAACTAGCCGCACTGACCTCCGGAGATTCGGTCATCATCACCGCGATTCAAATGTTAGACGAACTATCCGGTTGGGGAATTGGTCATCACCCCTTGGCGGAGGGCAGCGATCATATCTTGTTCACCAACGATGGCGGTCAAACCTGGGAAGACCGCACGCCGCCAGAGCCAGCCCCCACGGATGCGCTGGAAACCAAAACTGCCTGGGGTTATTTCGCCGATGAGCGGATGGCCTGGGTGATCTACACGCCTGAGGGCGGTCCGCCGCCGATTGGCGATCAGTATGTCTGGTACACCCGTGACGGCGGGGCTTCGTGGGATGCCAGCAGCGCTTTACCTTTGCTTGGGTTAGAAGCCTATTTCGCCCCCGAGGGTTTTGCCTTCATCAACGAAGAACAAGGCTGGTTGTTGGTGCATGTCGATGCCGGGATGAGTCATGACTACAGCTATCTCTTTGTGACCACAAATGGCGGCGCTTCCTGGCAGCGCATCACGGACCCCTACAGCGACGGATTGCAAAGCCTGCATAATTCTGGGCTGGCCTTCCTCGATTCCGAGTTCGGCTGGGTGACCAAGGATAACCTGGGCGTGATGGCTGGCGCCTTCTTCGAAGGTACCACCGATGGGGGTATCACCTGGGAAGATGTGTTTCTGCCCGCGCCGCCAGAACACGATTGGTTCACCGAATACAGCCGCTGTATCACATCAGGGCTAGTCTTCACATCCGAGCAAAGCGCTTCGATGATCGTCAAATG
This sequence comes from Anaerolineales bacterium, assembly GCA_016783125.1. Lineage (GTDB taxonomy): Bacteria > Chloroflexota > Anaerolineae > Anaerolineales > UBA11858 > NIOZ-UU35. Next base: position 5,649 of record JADHXE010000190.1, on the reverse strand, counting down.
CCGCATCTATGGAGAAGATGCCAGCACTTATGACCTATGGTCGTTCAGCTACATATACACAACTCAAGACCTGGGCGAAACCTGGCAGCACACCTTGCTGCCCTCCCCGGTGGAGAGTCTGATCTTCCTTGATGAGCAGGAGGGTTGGGCTTTTGGCCGCGATTACTACAAAACCACTGACGGCGGTCTCAGTTGGGTTGTGGTAAAGACTGTCAATTGGGATGGCCAATTCAGCTTCGTTGACTCCCTGAACGGGTGGGCCGTCGCCCGCAATCTTGATGAAATTGCCCTGGTCAAAACCGTGGACGGAGGCCAAACCTGGCAGATTATCGAACCTCTGATGGAATGATCAGGGTGTGTTTCATTTCGGTTGAATGCCTCGCTGCGTATTTCGTACTGCCTTCGGCATATTGCGTATTTGGGAAGCATTACGGAATACGCAATACGGAATACGGACACCTGCGTTCGGCGCATCAACTCATTTGAAACGCACCCAAAGGATTATGGCTACATACGAACTTCTACAAGTCGACGCTTTCACTGACCGCCCTCTAGGCGGCAATCCCTGCGCGGTACTCTTCGATACCGACGAGATGGACGCCGCCACCATGCTGGCCATCGCCAAGGAGATGAACCTCTCCGAGACAGCCTTCGTGCGCCGCTCTGAGGTGGCCGACCCTTCGTCTCGCCCAGAGGGCGTCAGGGCAAGCTTCGGTGTGCGCTACTTCACCCCGGCCGAGGAAATCCCCCTGGCCGGACATCCGACCATCGCCACCACCTTCGCCCTGATCGACACCGGGCGTCTGAAGCTATCCGGAGGGCAAACCACCATCACGCTGGAACTGCAAGTCGGGCCTATCGAGGTAGAGATATTCTCCGAGGGCGGTCATATAGAACGCATCGTGATGTCGCAAAAGAAGCCGCAATTCCTATCGACACATGACCCGGCTGAGGTAATGCCTATTTTCGGGCTGTCGCCAAGAGATGCCCTGCCCAACGTGCCTATCCAGACCGTCAGCACAGGCACTCCGCAATTGATGATCGCGGTGCGAGATCACGAAGTGCTGCGGCGCATTCAGGTAGATGTTGTGGCATACAGCGAATACCGCGCCCGCTCGGATTTCTTCAGCCCGCACCTGTTCTGCCTGGGCGGCGTCACCGAGGCAGGGGGGACTTTCGCCCGGCACTTTGGCGTTCCGCCTGACACCCCTGAAGACCCCTTCACTGGCTCTGCCACCGGCGGCATGGCAGCTTATTTGTGGCGACACAGCCTGATCGAAGAGCCGATCTTTGTCGCTGAGCAAGGACATTGGATGAATCGGCCCGGCCTGGCCACGGTGGAAGTGGTCGGACCCCGCGAGGATATCAAGACCGTCAAAGTCGGCGGTCAGGCGGTGACGGTGATGAGAGGAAAGTTAGTCATATAGTCTAATGGTCAAGTGGTCTGATAGTCTGTTTTGCATACTTCTATCTGACTATCAGACCACTTGACTAAGAGACTAAAGCGATGTACACTAAGTGCCACCATAGTGGCACTTTCGGAGGTGTATGATGGCAGAAATGGTCAAATTGACTTTGAGATTACCGGCCGGGCTGCATAAGCAGATCAAAGAACGCGCCCATGCTTCAGATGCTTCGCTGAATAAAACCATCATCGAAGTTCTTAGATGGGGTATATCTCAAAATACAACCTACAAAGAGACGGAGAGCGAAAAAACGCACCGTGTGATCCGCGAAAGTGGAATGTTGGAACCACTTGGCCCCCAATGGCTCGATGGATTAGATGATGTGCCAGATATCACGCATGAAGAACTATGGGAGCTAACGAAAGGGATTTCCCCCCTGTCTGATACCATCATCGAAGAAAGAGAGCCGCGTGAATGACTACCTATTACTTCGACTCAAGCGCCATGGTCAAACTTTATGTTAGCGAACCCGGTAGTCGCTGGGTAAAACAGCTTTACGATACGCCAAGTGTAAATATCGATTTCGGGAAAATTGGCCTTGTCGAAGCCGCATCAGCCCTGGCGCGCCGACGACGTATGGGCGAGATCACTTCTGACCGACAACGCATTCTATTTGCCAAACTATTCCATGACAGCGAAGAACGATTTGGTTTGCTCACGATCACAGATGAAACCCTTCGCTCAGCCGCAGTTCTCACCCAAGAACATCCCCTGCGAGGTTACGATGCCGTACATCTAGCCAGCGCATTGGCACTCAACCGTATACTTACAGAGAATCACTTGCCCTCGGTGATATTTGCTTCCGCTGACGAAAAGCTCTGCCAGGCAGCCCAAAACGAAGGGCTAACCATAGAAAACCCAAACGAATATCCATAAATTATTGGAGAAATCATGCCACAACACGAACTGCCCAAAACATACGATTTCAAGAACACCGAGGAACGCATCTATAAAATGTGGGAAGATGGCGGCTACTTCAAACCGACCAACGATCCCAACGAGCCGGGACATGACCCCAGTAAGAAGCCTTACGTGCTGACGATTCCGCCGCCCAACGTGACTGGCAAGCTGCACCTGGGCCATGCTATGTTCGTCAGCATGGAAGACTTGATGGTCCGCTACCAGCGTATGCAGGGCATCCCTACGCTGTGGGTGCCAGGCTCGGATCATGCCGGCATCGCCACCCAGCTTCAGGTCGAGCGCGCCCTTCGGGACGAGGGCACCAGCCGCGAAGAGATCGGGCGAGAGAAATTCTTAGCGCGCGCCTGGGCCTGGAAGGAAGAATATGGCGGCCACATCACCAACCAGATCCGCCGCCTGGGAGCCTCCTGCGATTGGAGCCGCGAGCGATTCACCCTGGATGATGCCCTTCAGCGCGCTGTGCGCGAAGCCTTTGTACAGCTATACGAAAAAGGACTTATCTACCGCGGGCATCGGCTGATCAACTGGTCGCCCGGACTGAAGACCGCCGTCTCAGATTTAGAAGTGGAATACAGCGAGGAACAAGGCAAACTATATTACTTCAAATATATGATTGACGGTGGAACTGAGGATGATTTTGTTCCTGTGGCAACCACCCGCCCAGAAACCATCCTGGGCGATACTGCTGTAGCCGTGCATCCCGATGACAGGCGTTATAAGAAATTTATCGGCATGAACGCCCTTGTACCCATCCTCGGGCGTAGGATTCCTGTGATTGCTGATGAATACGTTGACCGCGAGTTTGGCACCGGCGCGCTGAAGATCACCCCCGGTCATGACCCCAACGACTTCGAGATCGGGGAACGCCATGGGTTGCAGGTAATCTCGGTGTTAGACGAGTCAGTCCGCGTAAACGAGCACGGAGGCCCTTATCACGGGCAGGACCGACTCGAAGCGCGAGAAAACCTTTGGGGAGACATGAAAGCCGCGGGACTGGTCATCAAAGAAGAAGATCATATCCACCAGGTGCCGCGCTCCCAGCGCGGCGGCGAGATCGTCGAGCCGATGGTCTCCACCCAATGGTTCGTGGATATCAAGCCTCTGGCGAAGAAAGGCTTAGAAGCCGTGCGCGACGGTCGCATCAAAATCGTGCCCAAACACTTCACCAAAGTCTACTACAACTGGCTGGAGAACATCCAGGACTGGTGCATCAGCCGCCAACTGTGGTGGGGCCACCGCATCCCGGTGTGGTACTGCGATGACTGCGACGAGCTAACTGTAGCCCGCGAAGACCCCACAGAATGCGCCCACTGCGGGAACGCCAAGATTGAGCAAGACCCCGACGTACTCGACACCTGGTTCTCCTCCGGGCTATGGCCCTTCTCGACTCTGGGCTGGCCAGAAGATACGCCTGACCTGAAATACTTCTACCCCACCACCATGATGGAGACCGGCTACGATATCCTCTTCTTCTGGGTGGCGCGCATGATCATGATGGGCCTCGAGTTCACCGACGAGGTGCCCTTCAGCCAGGTCTACCTGCACGGTATGATCCGTGACGAGCACGGCAACAGGATGAGTAAGACCGCAGGCAACGTGATCGACCCCCTGGTGGTGATGGACGAACTGGGCACCGACGCCCTGCGCTTCACCCTGCTGGTGGGTTCCACTCCCGGCAAAGACCCCAATCTGAGCCTGAAGAAGGTGGAGGCGAATCGGAATTTTGCTAATAAGATTTGGAATGCGACGCGGTTTGTGATTTCAAATATTTCAAATATCGATAATTTGCCACTTGATAATCAACGACCGACGACCGACGACCGACGACCGGACTGGAGTTTAGCTGATTCTTGGATTTGGGCGCGGCTGCGCTCCCTGAGAGATACCGTTAAACGTCTCTTTGAGAATTACCAGTATGGTGAAGCTGGCCGTCATATTTTTGATTTCTTCTGGAACGAGTTCGCGGATTGGTATCTGGAAATCGCCAAGCTGCAAATGTCCGCTGGGGGTGACCGGGCCTATTACACCGCTGAAGCCCTGGTGCGCGTCTTGGATGCTTGCTTACGGATGCTGCACCCCTTCACCCCCTTCGTAACCGAAGAACTATGGGGGCATCTCAAGCAAGCCACACTCGACTCACCACTCGCCGCGCTCGCCGAATCCGAAGGATGGCCCGAGGTGCTGATGATGGCCCCCTGGCCCGATCCCGAAGAGGCTGAAGGATGGGAAGAGCAGGTCATGGCTGACTTTACGCTGGTGCAAGATGTCGTGCGCGCGATCCGCAACCTGCGCTCTGAGAAAAACGTCAAGCCCGGTACGCGCATCCCGGCGACTTTCGCCGCTGGAGTGGCTGCGCCAATCATCGAAGCTCAGGCGGAAACCATCGCCGCGCTGGCAAGATTGGACGAGACAAAACTATCCATTCAAAAATCGCTGCCAGCCAAGCCTGAAGATCACATCGCGTTGGTGGTCGGCCCCGTGGAGGTCTATCTGCCTCTGGCAGGCCTGGTGGATGTGGGCGAAGAGCGCGCTCGTCTCGAGAAAGATTTGGCTGAAGCCCAAAGCCAGGTCGAGCGCCTAGAGAAGCTGCTATCCAGCCCCTTCGCGAAGAAGGCGCCAGAGAATGTGGTGCAGAATGAGCGCGTAAAGCTGGTCGGATTCAAAGAGACGTCGGAGAAGCTTCAAGGGCAGTTAGAAGAGTTAAAGTGATACCTTTTACAAGAGTAACAAAAAGTGACTGCCACCTTTTCGTAAGTGACAGTCACTTTCTTTATAGAACAAATCGAATGATTACTTTCCGAAGGCCACTTTCCAAAATCGGTAGGCCAGAGATGTGAGCAGTACAGGTCCCAGGAAAGTAACTGCACCGGTTACCAACCCCGTAATATATGGGCCAACGAAGATAAAACCGCCGAGTGAACCGGCAACTGCCGCCAGGGCCAGGTAGCGAATACCACGATTGACTACATCATCTGTATCGGCGTAGAAAATACCCGCCAACACACCCAGGAGCATCAAAACCCAGGTTAGCCAATTTGCAGAGAATACCAGCAAACTCGCTAGCATTGCTACCACGATGCCTACAAGATAAAACCATTTGCCTAATGACTTCATATCCATCGCTATTCTCCTTTTCTAATGAATTGAATGGGCCTCAATATCTAAAACACAATTATAGGTAAAAAGATACGGAGGATTTTCCGGGTCTCTGGGATTTCCCGTGGTAATGTCCAGATTTGGGGGTGTGCGGCGTGCTCCGCAC
>JADHXE010000189.1 GCA_016783125.1 Anaerolineales bacterium | reverse complement strand
AACCCGCCCGCACCCCCCAATTTCGGGAACTTTCTCTCTATGGTTGAGCAGTTACAAATTAAAAAAATATGACTTCAATCTACAGTGCGTTATCAAAATTAGAAGAATCTGGCGGTGTGGGTGCTTTGTGCACCATCGTTTGGACTCAAGGCTCGACGCCGCGCGGCGCAGGCAGTAAGATGTTGGTATATCCAGACGGCGGTTTTGTTGGGACAGTCGGCGGGGGCGCATTAGAGAACCGTGTCGTCCGTGAGGCGCTGGAGGCGATTGGGGATGGAAAGCCGCGCAAACTGTCCTACAAAATGGATGACCCAGAGTTGGGCGATCCGGGTGTATGCGGGGGTCAATTGGAGGTATTCGTGGAACCGATTGTTCCGAATCCGTTATTGCTGGTTATCGGCGGTGGGCATGTGGGCAAGGCCGTTGTTCACCTGGGGAAATGGCTGGGATTCAGGGTGGCGGCAAGCGATGACCGACCGGAGTTCTGCACGCCGGAAGCGCTCCCTGAAGCGGACGAGTTCCATCCTATACCGATGGCTGAACTTCCTCAGCATGTTGAGATCACCCCCTGGACTTCGATTGTGCTGACCACCCGCGGCGCGGATGTCGACGCTATCGGGCTTCCGGCTTTATTCGAAAGCGACGCCGCGTATATCGGTGTGATCGGCTCGCGCCGGCGTTGGGCTACAACGGTAAAACTAATGCAGGAAGCTGGTGTAAGCCAGGGGAAGATCGAACGCGTGCATTCCCCGATTGGGTTAGAGTTGAACGCAGAAACCCCCGAAGAGATCGCTGTCAGCATTATGGCCGAGATCATCATGCTGCGTGCTGGGGGAGATGGAAAGCAGATGTCTGGCTAACAGTTCTTTTCCTTATTTGCTCGTTCCACCGCTCTGCGGTGGAACGCTTTTGGTAGAATATCATTTGTTTCAACTTCTATGACGCGGAGCGTCGAGCGAGCAAGTTACGACGCAGAGCATCGTAACCAGGATTTATGATTTTGGAGAAACTATGTGGCAAAAATATATCAATGCTACCGAGATTGATGAGGTTCTAAATTTATTAGCCGAACACGGGGAGCGTGCTCGCATCGTGGCGGGCGCGACCGATCTGATCTTAGAGATCGAACGCGGCATCCGCACTGGGGTCGATGTGGTGATCGATATTACCCGCATTCCCGAATTGGATCAGATCGTTCTGGATGAAGACGAAAATATCCACTTAGGCCCGATGGTGACGCACAATCACTGCGTGGCCTCCAAGTTGGTCCGCGAGCGAGCCTATCCGCTGGCCCGCGCTGCCTGGGAAGTCGGCGCGCCCCAAATCCGCAACCGGGGTACGGTGGCTGGCAACCTGATCACTGCCTCGCCCGCCAACGACACCATCTCTCCGCTGATGGCCTTGGACGCCAAAGTGACGCTGCGTTCTGCTGGCGGTGAGCGCGTCGTGCCGTTGAATGAGTTCTACCTGGGTGTGCGCCGCAATGTCATGCAGCCTGATGAAATGCTGGTGGATATTAGATTCCCTGCGCTGAGGAATAATCAGCGCGGCGCGTTTATGAAGCTGGGATTACGGCGCTCGCAGGCGATCTCTGTGGTCAACGTGGCTGTGCTGCTGACCTTTGATGGTGATACTGTTTCCGATGCGGCGATTACCCTCGGGGCGGTTGCCCCGACCATTATCCATGCCCCGGAAGCTGAGGCCTACTTGAAGGGGCGTCAGCTTGATGGCGATACCATTGAAGAAGCCGCCCGGCTGACCATGGAAGCCTCGCACCCGATAGATGATATCCGCGGGTCGGCGGCTTATCGACGCGAGATGGTGCGCGTGATGGCTGCCCGGGGGCTGGGTTCCATCTCGAGGAACGATGAGCAGCTTGAATTCCCGACAGAGCCCGTCCTGCTTTGGGGCCAGGCCACTCCTGGGGACGCAGCTGGTCGCTCCGATGGCAGGCCATTCTCCGGGAATGAAATTATTCAAACAAAGATCAATGGTCAGGATTATACTTTCACAACCGGCTATGATAAAACCTTGTTGAGCCTGTTGAGAGATGATGCCAGGTTGATCGGCACCAAAGAGGGCTGCGCCGAAGGCGAGTGCGGCGCCTGCACCGTTTTCCTGGATGGCGTGGCTGTGATGGCTTGCCTGGTGCCAGCGCCACGAGCGCATGGCGCTGAAATCGAAACTGTGGAAGGGTTGGCAGAGACCGAGCACTTGCACCCGGTTCAGGATGCTTTCATCCATGAAGGCGCGGTGCAGTGCGGCTATTGCTCCCCAGGGTTTTTGATGTCGGCGGCCAAGTTATTGGAAGAGTTCCCCCATCCATCTCGTGACGAGATCAAGCAGGCCATCACGGGCAATTTGTGCCGTTGTACGGGATACTATAAGATCGTTACGGCGATTGAGAAAGCCAGCCAAATGGAGGCTTAGCATGGGTAGATATGACCGATATACCAAGAGAGATGTGGAGGAGCAGAAGGGGCTGCATCCCATCTGGCGTGGGATTGGCTGCATTATGATCATTCTTATGCCGGTGATGGCTTATGCCGGCGCTGTGGAATTGGTGAAAGCCAATTACCAGAATGGCTGGGTTCTAATGCCCGCGGAACTGGCCAGCACGGTCACAATCCCGTATGTGGGGAGCATTCATAACCTGTATGCTTACATTGCCGTGGGTTTGATCTTGTTGGTGATTGGATTTGGCATCCTTACTATATTGTATTCAATTATGTACAGCGCGTTAGGGCCGCCAAAGTATGGCCCCACAGATGCGCCGCCCCCGCGTAGGCCGAAAAGACGCAGGAGATAATTATATAGGACGGAATGATATTCCGTCCAGGCGGATTATCAATCCGCCCTACATTTTGGTAAACTTTTATTATGCAGTCAACCAAAATTGTAAATGTTGCTAAAGTGCTCTTTGCTGTAGTGGCCTGGGGGGCTTCGTTTATTGCCACCAAAGTGGCTTTGCGTGATGTCTCCCCGATCACCGTGGTGTGGTTGCGATTTGCCATGGGTGTGGTGATCATCGGCGTGGCGGTGGTTGCGCGTGGTCAGCTTGTGCTGCCATCCTGGCGTGATGCGGCCTATTTTGCTTTGCTGGGCTTGCTGGGGATTGCTTACCATCAATGGCTGCAATCCACCGGCCTACAGACTGCCCAGGCCTCGACAACAGCCTGGATTGTGGCTACGACGCCGATCTTTATGGCCTTGTTGGGTTGGCTCGTTTTACATGAACGTTTAGGCTTGATTCAAATCGCTGGCATCCTCCTGGCGACTTTTGGGGTGCTGGTAGTCGTATCCGGTGGTGACCTGGGAGCCTTGGGCATGAATCAAACGGGGATGCCGGGCAATCTTTATATCCTTGCCAGCGCGCCGAATTGGGCCATCTTCTCGGTGCTCTCGCGCCGGGGGTTGCGCCAGCATCCGCCGGCCAGGATGATGTTCTATGTGATGGGATTTGGCTGGTTGATTTCATCTGTGATGTTTTTCTCTGGCCCTGGATTGGCCGAGGTTGGACAGCTCACCTTGAGCGGATGGGAGGGCATCGCCTTCTTGGGTATCGCCTGTTCGGGCTTGGCCTATGTGTTTTGGTATGACGGGCTGCAAGCCATCCCAGCCTCTCAAATAGGCGCGTACCTGTACCTGGAACCCCTGGTCGCTGTCGTTGTGGCCGGGATCATCTTAAGCGAACCGATATTTCTGGCATCATTATTAGGTGGCGCGGGCATCCTGATGGGTGTCTATTTGGTTGAGCGCCCGGGCAAACAGCAAGCTGTCCCCGCGGCGCAGGAAGCCTGATCTATGGAACGAACTGTACCCTATACTGCTTCTGAAGAAGTCGAATTATACCTGCGGACATATTACTCGCTGTTGCGTTCCACCTCCGAGGTGCAGATACGCACGCTGGAGGAGGTACACTCTGCGACGAACTCCTTGCTGCACCCTGGCGCCCGCGATGATGTGCCAGATTTGTCAGCTTTTATTTACAGCATTTTGCGTTTGCCTGCCTGCATCAACCAGGTAAAAACCATCGTCCTTGGCCAAAGCATCGAAGTATTCAAACGTGAAGGTATAGGTGATGTGGAAAGCTGGCAGTCGGAAACGGCAAGAGCCAGGCGGCGGCGCTGCTATTACGATGGGGATGAAACTCTGGCTTGCATCATCGCCAGCCGTTCGGATATCGACGACGTGGTGCCGTTGGTGACAGCATATCAGGTCGAATGGCGGAAATTTCACCAGCTTCTACATATGCATCCCTCTTTGGCTGCGCTTAGCGAGTCTGTTCTAGATGATGATGCTTTAAATGAATTGGCCCTGGCATTAAAGATTTCGCTGGACGACTTAGAGCGTCTGCGCATGGTTTGGGGGGATGAATTCAAGACTAATTTAGAGAGAATGTCCGCCTCCTCGCCTCATTTTCAGATTCGGTTATTGGATGGCACGCTGACTGAATATCGCCGTGCGACCCATGCCTGGTGGGAGAATATCGAGCGTGTACTCCCTTCGATACGGAATCGGCCGGTTTATTTTGTCTCCAGTAATACGCATAGCCTGATAAATTTAATTTCAGGTTTTGCCTTGCAGAATAGAGAACTGCTCGTGCGGTATTTGGAAAATTCTGCTGATAAAAGCCTCTTGCAAGAATGGGAAGATATTCAATCGAAGATGGTGCCATCCAGTCAGGAGAATTTCCTTTACTATGTGATGAAGAAATTTTTACAGACTCCTGAAGGACATGAGTATCAGGAGGCGCGCAGGCAGCATGAAAGATCATGTGGAATTGAACGGGTGGATAGCAAACATTTCTTCGATGTGGATGCGCAGATTATCGAAATATCAAAGGCCTCTTTAGAGTGGATGGATCCTCGCATCTGTGACAGTGATTACGGTTGCCTGGTTGAAAGTGATGCTTTGATCCTGAACATCGACTACCCCCTGGGTTTGGGAGCCTATAATATCCTCACTGAGACCGCCACACATGCTGGAGATGTTTTGGGCGTGTATGTCATGGGCAAGGCTGCCACCCTCAACGGAGTCATCGGAGACGTGATGATTCCCAATGTCGTCCACGATGAGCATTCACGCAGCACGTTTATTTTCTCGAATGCTTTCATCGCCGCCGATGTGGCCCCATATTTAGTTTACGGAACGGTACTTGATAATCAAAAAGCCGTCACTGTTCAAGGCACTTTTTTGCAGAATGCCTCTTATATGGATGTCTTCTACCGTGAGGGCTATACAGATATCGAGATGGAAGCGGGGCCATATCTCTCGGCGATTTATGAAATGCACCGTCCCAAGCGACACCCTATCGACGAAATTATCTATTTACAGAATTTACCCTTTGATTTCGGCCTCTTGCATTACGCATCTGATACACCACTAAGCAAAGGCAAGAATTTGGGTGAAAGCTCGTTATCCTATTTCGGTATGGACCCCACTTACGCCACAACCCTGGCAATTTTGCGACGTATTCTGCGCATGGAGCAAGAGCGTATAGCTAATAAGAAACGCTGATCGTTTTATATTTTTTGGGAACTACTCAGTCATGTTACTATTTTTATGAGGAAGCCAGGAATCCATGAATTATCTCTAGCCACCTGACAGTTTTTGCTTTGCACGTCTCTGGCGATCACGAATAATATCGAATGGCACGAATGCCCTTTGATAATCAAATAAAACGCAATTTTATTCGTGACATTCGGAAAATTCGTGTCCATTCGTGATCGCCGAAGGCGTTCAAGCACCTTGTCCAAAGTGTCAGGTAGCTAGAATTATTCTCAAGATTTCTTGATTTCCTGGGTTCCTTATATTTTTCTCGAATAAAGGAAAGCATATGTCATATCTAGGAAAATCAGTTAAACGTATCGATGCTGAAGGTAAAGTCACCGGCGAATCGCTTTTCCCTGGTGATATTAATATGCCAGATCAGGCTTATATGAAGATCCTCTTCGCCAGCCGTCCCCATGCCATCGTAAAGAAAATTGATACCAGCGCAACCGAGGCTTTGGAGGGAGTTGTCGCCGTTTTCACGGCCAAGGATGTACCGGTCAATGAATATGGCTTGATCATGCCGGATCAACCTGTTTTGTGCGGCCCAGACTCATCCAAGCCATTTGCCGATCGTGTGCGTTTCATCGGAGACCAGGTTGCTTGTGTGGTCGCTGAGACTGAAAAGATCGCCGCAAAAGCTCGCGATCTGATCGTGGTTGATTATGAAAACCTACCGGTGATCACAGATGCGCGGGCGGCGATGGAAGATGACTCTTTTCTGCTTCATCCCGATAAAGATAGCAATGTCATCCTCCACTACAAGATTCGCAAGGGTGATGTGGAAGATGCTTTTGCCGAAGCCGATGTGATCATCGAGGGCGAATACGAAACCCCAGAGCAGGAACATGCTTATTTGCAACCCGAGGCTGGGATGGGCTATATCGATGAGCAGGGACGTGTCACCGTTGCGGTTGCCAGTCAGTGGCTGCACGAGGAGCGCGAGCAGATCGCCCACGCGTTGGGCTTGCCCGAAGAGCAGGTGCGCGTCATCCATCCGGCAATCGGCGGGGCTTTTGGCGGGCGAGAAGACTTGTCTGTGCAAATTGTTCTGGCATTAGCAGCATGGCGTTTGCATCAGCGGGGCATCAATCGCCCTGTGAAGATCATCTGGAGCCGGGAAGAATCCATCATCGGCCACCATAAACGCCATAGATATCATATCCGCACGAGCTGGGGCGCGAATAAAGAGGGGAAGCTCGTGGCTGCTGAGGTCGAGATGATCGCCAATGGCGGCGCATATGCCTATACCAGCACCAAGGTTTTGGGCAATGCCACCTTGATGTGTACAGGGCCATATGAGATTCCAAATGCCAAAGTTGACGCCTACGCCGTATATACCAACAACATCCCTGGCGGCGCATTCCGCGGCTTTGGCGGCCCGCAAGGAGCCTTCGCGGCAGAGAGCCAGATGAACAAACTGTCCGAAGCCTTGGGCATGGATCCTGTTGAACTGCGTAAACGCAATATCGTGAAAGAAGGCTCGATCCTTTCGGTGAATACCCCCTTGCCCAAAGGTGTCAGCATGCCGATGGTGGTGGAGAAGTGCGCTGAAGAAGCCCGATGGGCGGACTGGGGACGGAAGACCGAAGACCGATCCCCGTCATCCGAGCCGCATTTACGGCGAGGCATTGGCTTCGCCTGCGGCTTCAAGAACGTCGGTTTTTCCTATGGCTTCCCCGAAAACTCCTGGGCGACAGCCGAACTATATGGTGATGCGGAGTTCGAGCGCGTAATCATCCGCCATGGCGCTTCTGAAGTAGGCCAGGGCACGCATACGGTTATCTGCCAGATGGCCGCCGAGGCTTTAGGTGTCCCTGTGGAAATGGTCGAATTGATCTCCGCCGACTCTTCCAAAACGGATAACGCCGGCAGTGTATCGGCCTCGCGCATGACCTTTATGTCTGGGAACGCCGTCAAAGGCGCGGCTGAACGAGCCCTTGAAAAATGGAAGGGCGAAGAACGGCCGGCCATCGCCAGGTATCAGTATAGGCCCCCGGCGACATCTCCTTTCGACCCTGAGACCGGTGAGTGTGTGCCCAATTTTTCCTACGGCTATGTCGCTCAGGTGGTGGAAGTCGAAGTCGATACCGAGACTGGAAAAATCCGCATTGTAGATGTCATTTCAGCCAATGATGTTGGCAAAGCCATCAATCCTCAGCAAGTCGAAGGACAAACTGAGGGTGCTGTTGTCCAGGCGGCTGGTTATGCCATCATGGAGAAATTTGTCCAGGAAGATGGTTATGTCCTGACCCCGCACCTTTCGACATATTTGATCCCTGGCGTGTTGGATGTGCCCGACCAGGTGCGCACAGTGATTATCGAATACCCTGACCCCATCGGGCCTTGGGGGGCGCGCGGCATGGGCGAGATGCCATATATCCCCTTTGCCCCAGCGATCATCGCCGCAGTCCATGATGCCACCGGCGTCTGGTTCGATGATTTCCCACTGACGCCGGAGAGGGTACTGAAGGGGCTGGGGCGAATATAGTAGACGGCCGACGGCAGGCATCTGTTTGAACCATTGTTGAAAAGGTATTCGTATTGCGTACTACCTACGGTATATTTCGTAAGCCTTCCTAAATACGGAATACGTTATACGCAATAACTGAACTATGTCATTTCCATATCTTGGCGAGTCGAAAGAACTGAGTGACGAAACGCGCGCTGAACTGCCCGGTGAGTTCATCCAGCTATCCGATGGCGTTACGCATTATGAAGTAGCTGGTCCGCAAGACGGCCAACCTGTCGTGCTGGTGCACGGTTTCTAGGTGCCCTACTACATCTGGGATCCAACCTTTGACGCGCTGACCGCGGCAGGTTTGCGTGTGCTGCGCTACGATCTCTTCGGGCGCGGCTACTCCGACCGGCCTAATACCGCTTATTGTCCTGATCTCTTCGACCGCCAGTTGCTGGAGTTGCTGGAAAAATTGCGCATAGGCAATAAAGTGAGTCTGATTGGCCTCTCTATGGGGGGAGCGATTGCCGCCACTTTCGCCACCCAGCATCCAAAACAAGTTGATAAACTAACGCTGATTGACCCGGCTGGCTTTCCGCTTGATAGACCCTGGTATTTCAAGCTGATGCTGTTGCCCGGGGCAGGGGAATTGGTTTTAGGCCTCTTCGGCGATGGCATATTGCTCGAATCTATGGCGGGAGACTTTTACGATCCTGGCGATGTGGCTGATTTCATCGATCGTTACAAGGAGCAGATTCCTTATAAAGGTTTCAAGCGGGCGCTGCTTTCAACCATGCGCAATAATATGCTCGATGGCTTTTCTGAAACCTACCGTCGAGTCGGGGAACTGGACCTCCCGGTGTTGTTGATCTGGGGTAGGGAAGACCGCACGATTCCATTTGCGCATAGCCAAAACTTGTTGGCGTTATTGCCCCAAACTGAATTTCATCCCATTGAAAAGGCCGGACATATCCCGCACTATGAACGGCCTGAGGTTGTGAATCCGCTGTTGATCGAATTTTTATCGTAGAGGAGACTGACTATGCCCGAATCTTTCCGCATGTGGTTTGAAATGGGTGTGTTCCAAACGAGTTGAGAAGTTCCGAAAATTGGGGTATGCCGGGGGAC
>JADHXE010000188.1 GCA_016783125.1 Anaerolineales bacterium | reverse complement strand
CTAGCAGGCTGTCGGAGAAGTCCAGAACCCCGGTCTTTTTGCCGGAAAAGCGGCTGTTTTGGGGTAAAAATGCCCTTAAAAACAGCCAAAACCCGAGATTCTGGACATGAAAGCGACTTCTCCGACAAGCTGCTAGAAGGAGTTTAAATGTCAGCAGTAGAAACAAGAAATAAACCGAACGAAGCCATTGTTGCCGATCCTGTAATCAATGATTTCTCCATCACCGTGGGGACGGTGAACGGATCGGGCAGTCAGACATCAAACCTGACGCTGCTGAGGGCTTTGTTCAAGATGGGGATTCCGATCTCGGGCAAAAACTTGTTCCCATCCAATATTCAGGGTTTGCCGACCTGGTATACCATCCGGGTCAGTAAAGATGGCTATTTGGCCAGGACTGAAACCACCGAGGTGATGGTGGCGATGAACGCGGTGACTTTCGTCCAAGATCAGGCTGCGGTAGCGCCTGGCGGTGCCTTTTTCTATGCCGATGATATCAAACAAGCCATCACCCGTGACGATATTGTGGCCTATCCAATGCCGGTCAAAAAGTTGGCCCGCGAGTCGGATGCGCCGGCTGCCCTGCGCGGTTATGTCGCCAATATGGTTTATGTGGGTGTCTTGGCCCAGATATTAGGCATCGACGCAGAGCGGATTCGACAGGCTTTGGATTTCCACTTCAAGGGCAAAGAGAAGCCGATTGCTTTGAACTTCGATGTGGTGGGTAACGCCATGGCTTGGGCCGCTGAGAACCTTGTGAAGAGCGACCCCTACAGCGTCGAGGAGATGGATGCTACCGAAGGCTATATTATGGCGAGCGGTAACACCGCCGGCGCTTTAGGATCCGTATATGGCGGCGTCCAATTCGTCTCCTGGTATCCGATTACGCCTGCCACGAGTCTGGTTGAGTCACTCAACCAGTATTTGCCCATGCTGCGTGAAGATCCCCAAACGGGCAAGAGCACTTACGCGGTCGTTCAGGCTGAAGATGAGTTGGCTGCGATTGGTATGGCTATTGGCGCGGGCTGGGGTGGTTTGCGGTCGCTGACATCTACCTCGGGGCCAGGCATCAGCTTGATGGCTGAATATGCTGGCATGGCTTATTATGCCGAAGTTCCTATGGTGGTTTGGAATGTCCAACGCATGGGACCCAGCACGGGTTTGCCCACGCGCACATCCCAGGGTGATGTCAACCTGACTTATTATCTTGGTCAGGGCGATACCTTGCATGTGGTGCTGCTGCCGGGATCGGTCAATGAGTGTTTTGAATTTGGTTGGCTGGCCTTTGATTTTGCTGAACGATTACAGACTCCCGTCTTCGTGTTGAGCGATTTGGATATGGGGATGAACCTGTGGATGACTCCGCCTTTTGAGTATCCTGATACGGAGATTGATCGCGGCAAAATTCTCTGGGAAGAGGATATGGAGAAATTCGAGAACTGGGGGCGTTACCTTGATCTCGATGGGGATGGAATCACCTACCGTACCTTGCCTGGTAACCGGCATCCTCGAAGCGCTTACTTCGCCCGAGGAACCGGACATGATGAATACGCCAATTACAGCGAAGACCCCGATGAGTGGGAGCGCAGCATGGAGCGCCTGCTTACCAAGTTCGAGACCGCCCGCGCGATGATGCCCAAGCCAGAAAGCGTCACAAAAGAGGGTGCTGATATCGCTAATACCGCCAATACCGCCAAGGTAGGGGTCATCGCATTTGGTTCCACCGATCCGGCTGTGCGAGAGGCACAGGATTATCTGAACGAAGATGGCGTGGCAGTTGATTATTTGCGGTTGCGAGCCTTGCCCATTGGCGAAGAAGTAAGAGAGTTTATCAGAAGTCATGAACGGGTCTATGTGGTCGAGATGAACCGCGACGGGCAGCTCCATCAGATCGTTTCCCTCGAGGTGCCCGATCGAGCCACAAACCTGAAATCACTTACCAAAAACGATGGTTTGCCTTTGACAGCAAACTGGATTAAAAGTGCTATTCTGGACGAGGAGCGCAAATAAGATGGCGACTCAAAGAAAACCCAATCTAAATCTGATCAATTTGTCCAAAGCAGATTATCGCGGCGCCCCCACGACGCTCTGTCAGGGCTGCGGGCATAATTCCATCAACAGCCAGATCATCACGGCGTGTTACGAAATGAATATCCTTCCTGAGGACCTGGTCAAGTTTAGCGGTATTGGTTGCTCGAGCAAATCCCCGACTTACATCCTGGAGCGATCCTTTGGATTCAACAGTCTGCACGGCCGTATGCCCTCCCTGGCGACAGGGACCTTATTTGCTGACACGTCGCTGACGGGCATTGCCATGAGCGGGGATGGCGATACGATCAGTATTGGTATGGGGCAGTTCAAGCATGTTATGCGCCGCAATCTGCCCATGGTATATATCGTTGCCAATAACGGCGTCTATGGCCTGACAAAAGGTCAGTTTTCGGCTACCGCCGAAGAAGGCCTGGCCCTCAAGGCGCAGGGTCAGAATCCCTATATGCCCATCGATATCGTCTGGGAGGCGGTTGTGGGCCGGGCGACCTTTGTGGCGCGCTCCTTTGCTGGCGACCCCAAACAGGTGCGTGAACTGCTCAAGGCCGCGCTTAGCCATCGCGGCATCGCGGTGCTGGATATCATCAGTCCTTGTGTGACTTTCAACAATCAGGATGATTCGCATCACTCCTACGCCTGGGGTAGAGATCACGAAGTGGCTTTGCACGATTTGTCATATGTGCCCCTGGCGGAAGAGATCATGGTGGACTACGAGGAGGGGGAGTCCAAGGAAGTCGATATGCACGACGGTTCGCGCATCATGCTGCGTAAAGTAGAAGCGGATTACGACCCCACAGACCGCTCGACGATTCTATGTATGCTGGAAGAGGCCAACCGCCGTCAGGAGTTGATCACCGGGTTGATCTATATCGACACCGAGCAGAAATCCTTGTTCGATCTGTATAACTTGCCGGATGAACCCCTCAACCGTTTGCCGAACGACCGCATCCGACCCCGGCGGGAGACCATCGATAAAGTCAACGCGATGATGTTCTAAACCCCACCCATTTTTCTAGTATTTTTCAACTCGGGCGATATTCGCGTTGAATAACGATGAGACCCCAAACTTACTTGGGGTCTCATCGTTTACCTTCGAGTTCTTTGTGTCCTTAGTGGTTTAGGTTTTATCCTTTCAACTCTGGCATCTTCCAGGGGATGCGCCAGTAGAGTCCTCCGCCGCCTTCGCGTTCCATCAATCCATTCCCTATAAACGCCCGCCTTATGGAGGCCGAGTCGGGGTGGTGTTGTTGGATGATCTCGTTGACTCCTTGCTCGGTGTATTGGGTATCCTCCTCGAAGAAGTTGATCAACCATTTGAGGATAACCAGGCGTTTTTTATAACCCGCGGGGAGATCGATAATACGATCACCATCGAGAAAGGCCTCCAACACCTTCCGCTCCCAGGCTTCATACTCGATATCATCAGCAAGGGCGACGACCTTTTCAACTGTGATCGAAGTGAAGACGCTTTTCGACATGCTGTGTAAGCTGTCAATATCTAAGCGGTAGAGATGATCGTTACCATCCGTGCGCATAGCCACTAGACCTAATCCTTTTAACTTACTCAAGTGATGCGAAACCGTGGGGGCTTTTATCTCCAAGAGTGTTGCCAACTCTTCAACACTGCACTCGCGCTGCGCCAAAACGCCCAAAATCTTGAGTCGGTTTTCGTTGGCCAGGGCTTTGAAAAACTGGAGCAGGGTGGACATTTCTTGGTCGGTCATATTTCGATCCTTATCTAAATAGAATGTTACCAAATTAGAATATTATCAAAATTGGTTTCCTTTGTCAATGGCGATTACTAAGCCAGACCGGGACGTATCCGCGGTTTAGTAGTTGCTGTCAATACCATATTTGAGCGTATAACAATTGCAAGGTAGCATCTTGCAGTTTTGTCAGACAGTACTTTATTGCTATGTTGGGATTGACCAATAGCAGATAGTATCAGAGCAAGATGTTCCAGGCGATCTCGCGGACAGGCCAAAGCAAAGCTGGATCACAAAAATCATTGCCTATCGAGATCTGGAATACAGAGATTGAGCTATAAAACCATGAATATGTAAAGGAGTTCATTATGAAAAACAACCGTTTTCTTATTATAGGAATAGTGATCGTTGGAACAATGCTATTTGTTTTTTCCAATACCAGTGTTGCTCTGGCGAGTACTTCAATTCCAGGCGATATCTATCAAGATACTGAACCTGTTGACCCGCCAGAAGGGCTCACCCTCGAAGGAACGGTAGTAGCCATCGACGATGAGGCAGGCACACTTGAGGTTGAAGTGCTTACCGAATCAGGTGAGATAGTCCTCTACACCATCCAAATGCCCGAGGGTTTTGATTTCAGCACAATCACTGAAGGTGACACGGTTGATGTAGCCAGCCTTCTCAGCGAAGAAGGTACCGAGCTAATATCAGATCCTGAAGAAGAAACCGGTGGATTCTATTGTGAGAACCAGGATGCTACTCATCCAACA
This sequence comes from Anaerolineales bacterium, assembly GCA_016783125.1. Classification (GTDB taxonomy): domain Bacteria; phylum Chloroflexota; class Anaerolineae; order Anaerolineales; family UBA11858; genus NIOZ-UU35. Next base: position 4,656 of record JADHXE010000188.1, on the reverse strand, counting down.
GGTAGCGCCCTCTCGGAAACCTATGGTGTGACTTATGAAGAGGTCATGGATTGGTTCTGCGGTTCAGCGGCTGCGGCAGATGAAGGTGGGGACGAAGGAGAAGCAGGCGGAGAAGGAGAAGAGGGCCAAGAAGGCGAAGATGCATCTGAGCACAAGATTGGTTTTGGTCAGATAATGCTCGCGCTCCAGACCGCCGAATCTTCAGACGAGAGTGTAGATGAACTTCTTGCTCGTAGGGCAGCTGGTGAAGGTTGGGGACAGATCTGGAACGACCTGGATGACCAAGGGGATCAGGGTGATGATACCGGCGAAACCGGAGATGGTGAAGATACTCCTGAAGACAGCGAGTCCGGTGATGAAGAGTCGGATGACAAAGGTAAACCTGATCACGCTGGCCCAAAGGACGACAAGGGTAAAAAAGATAAGGATAAGGACAAGGGGAACAAGAAAAAGGAAAAATAAGATTTAGCAGGCAGGATATACATGAGATGCGAGCAAGCTAATAGCGCTGCTCGCATCTTTTTTGTTTCTATTCCGAAAAGAAGAGTGCGCCGGAAAATTTTCCGTACTCATTCATCTGGATTGATTGTCAGGAAGCTTACTCAATATACAAGTGGATTACGATCTCGTTGTCGTTCTGCCCGGCATCGTTAGCGCCATTGCTCGGCTCATCGATATTGATGGACTCAATCAGCTCCACGGCTTCGGGAACAGAGATTTTTCCATCTTCGACAAATAGAAGCGTATTCGTTGATATTGGCCAAGTTGGGCCAATGCCGACTGCTCCGCCTGTTTTGCTCAACAGGGCACCAAAGATCGGCTTTAGGTCAATATTATGATGATTATTGATAGCCTCCGATATGATTTTACCGAAACGCAAATGTTGTTGGCTGCCGACGAATTCTTCATAATCCTTTGCATAGCCTATCCATAGGTGTAATATTCCGAAAACGGCAATTAGAGTTAACCCTATTATGTAAATTAGAGGCAACCCCATTTTAGTGACCAAGGTGGCGATACTGCATATCAGAAATAAAGGCCCATATACCCTACTATATGTCACCGTTGCTAGACGCCCATAATTTATTGCTATGATAACCAATACCAGGAACAACGGCGCGTGGACGGCAAAATTTGTCCCAAAGATGAATATGTAGAGTGCAATTATTAGGTTGATATATCGGAATGCCTTGAAGCCTATCTCACGAGTGGAGATCCTACTGACAAATACCGTATATAAAGCTACCGTACCTGCAACCATATTGAATATAATCACAACTGGATCACCAAACCCAGGTAAACTCGACCAGAATATACCAACTATTCCTGCCAGCAGTAGCACATAACCTGTGATTGCGTACCAAGCTGCTCGTTTGTGTTTGTATTTTCTATTCAGAAATTCCGGGTAGCTTGATTTAATATTCTCAAGTAACGGAATTCTACTGGTAATTACTGAATAAAAAACTATCGCAATTACAATGCGACTAAACCTGAACACAATTGGATCATTAAACCAAGGCACCCCTGACCAGAATATCAGCCACAGCACAACTCCCGTGATTAAGTAATAATGAATTGTTCGTTTGTTTTCTCCGATCCAATCCCGAAACGATAAATTCGGTTCGGGAATTTTCAAGTTGATTACTTTACGATAAACTTCATACCAATCTCTCACATCCTCAGGAGACTCATCGGTTGCCACAGCTATTTTGTGCAAAGCTTTCCGAATGTCCTTATGATCAGGGTCAAACTTTTTTTTATTGGCTTTCAAGATATCCTTCATACCCTCTGCCAAAGGAGGGTGTGAATAATCGAAGGTAAAATCTGGGTTTTTATAAATTCTTCGGATATTTTTATTCCATGGCTTATTCATCCTCATCTCCTTTATCAATCTGTCGGTCGCGCCCAGCAAAAATCATTGTAGTCAGGGTAGCATCGATATTCCCAGAAACTCGATCTTGCCCGAAACACGAGCCTCCCCCTTTCTTGGTAAAGGCCATGCCGGGAAAAGGTTAGCTGAAGCGTATGGCACCCATAAATATCTAACAACGGGCATAAATCACCATTTTCAGCAGGAACCGCTTTCACGAAAAACGATCCTAACGAGCAAAGTTGTTCCATGAGTTATCAACAGGGCAAATTTCCGGGTTTACGCTCAAGAAGGGTCTTTTTGTATCTCAAACACATTCCTGTCCGATCAGGTGTTTCCCTACTCAAAATGAAAGTTTTTGACGGTGCCATGGATTACATGCCAAGTGCTAGGCCAGCGATGAGATGCTAGTTGGGCGAGGCGCTTACTACACTATTGCTGAGTAAACCAGTGATTTTGATGAGATTGCTGTAAAGCAGCAATCCCATCTCTTTTTCATGAAAGTTGTGGTTTGTGTTGGTTTCCCTTGATTATTATTTTATTTCATCCTTTTTTGATTTTATTTTTGATTGGACTCCTTTTAGCCTTTTTAGTGCATCATACCAAAAAGACGAGCCTTGAGATACTGCTGCCCAGGTAATTCCCCACCCAACGATCTTTAGTGTCCAGAATTCGGTTTTTTGCGATTCTTCAACTTCCTCTAGTGGCCACAACATTGGGATTTTTAGATCGCTTAGAGTAGTTAGCGAATCTTTATAATCATAATCGTCCGGCAATATTATTTTTCCATCCTCTACTTCAGCACTTTCAATAATTTTGTCAGCTTCAGCCATCGCCAATTCACGAGCAATGGGCTCTTCCCAAAAGTATTTACCAATGGCGATGGAATCGACATTGAGAGCCACTGTCACGATCAGAGCGCATATGATAACCACAATGCGAGCATTTCTTTGATAGATCTCAGCCCCATTTTTAATTACTTTATCAAGCCAGTCTTCAATGTTGTTTTGTGCATCTTGCTTGAGTTGAATTAGTTCAGTGTCTACCCGTTGAGCCGCATGTTTGAGATTTTTAAAACCTGCACTCACTATAGAATCTATTGTAGTGCTTTGAGTGCCTTTGTCCAATTCATCCAAGATTGCAATTGCCAAAATTGATGATGGAATTTCTTTAATATATTTTGTAGTTTCCCCCTTTATTTTTCTTACTAAATTTGTAAGAGGAGATTGTTTATATGGCTCCAACGCACTAATAAATTTCAGTAAATCACAGATTTGATTGACAAAAGGGGCAACTTTGGTAAAAGGTTAGGAAGCAACCAAAACCAATAACCAAAGGAGCCCCAAATATGATACACCAATATGAGCTAAAAGCAGAAGACATTCGTACCTTTACATCCCAAGTCATGAAAAAGCATCTTGCCATTGAGGCGAATGGATATTGTTGTAATACAGACATGATCTTTGACCTTCTGATGAAAGCTAGCGCCGAATGCAGCAGCCTAGAAGCGGTATGTTCAGACCTAGAAAATGTAGCTGACAGTAATACGGTGCGTGAATACGTCAACAAGGCCCTGCCCATTGAAGAACTGGCTGAACAAGAAATAACCGCCAATCGCGCCTTGGCGGAGTGCATTCCGGCCAGCATGGCTCACATAGGCATCGAAATAGCGATTGATTTTCATGACGAACCTTTCTATGGCAAACAAGAAGCGATCAGAGCAGTGACTTGCTCCGGGCGCGCCAAGAAAGGAACGACGCATTTTATTCGCGTCGCAACGGCATACGTGATTTGGCGGCAAGTGCGGCTCACTCTGGCGGTGCATTACGTTTTGCCTGGCGAAAAAGCGCTGGATGTACTCAAAATCCTGCTTATTTGCCTGAAGAACCTTGATTTTGAGGCCAAAGTGTTATATTTAGACAAAGGATTCGCTTCCACTTCGATTGCCACACACCTGGCCACAGAGCAACAACCTGCCATCATCGCCAATCCCATTCGCGGCAAGACCGGCGGAACCCGGGCGCTGTGTTGCGGACGGAAAAGCTACACGACATCCTATACATTCAGCGACGGAACCCAGGCCACGATCGCAATGAAAGCCTCGTTGGTGCCTGACAAAACGGGCAAACGCCGCCGCAAGTGGTTGTCTTTTATCGTCATCCTGTTGGACTGGTCAGCAGATAAGGTTTACCAGCAATATCGCCGACGCTTTGGCGTGGAGTGTAGTTATCGCCTGCTCCGGCGGGTGCGGGCCACCACCACTTCCCGCAACCCAGCCATGCGTTTCTTCTTGCTGAGCATCGGTCTAATCCTGACCAATGCCTGGGTCTTTTTGAAATGGGAGTTCGCCCGTTTGCTTGCGGCTGGCCCTCGCCGTATTGACGAAACTCGCCTCCGTCTGCACCGTTTTTGCAGGTTGTTGATCCGTGCGATTGAGAACCACTATGGCGCCATTTACGCCATTCCCACGCACAAGTCACCTCAATCTGTGATTTACTGAATTTCTTTTTGAATACTTCTTCATGTAATGTTTTTCCTAATGATTCTTCAAGAAGCTTATATAGGTTTTTCCCTTTCATCTCAAACGCAGTTGTAATTTGAGAGACAAAAAAGGATACGATAAGACCCACAACATAGTATACAAATGCTAGTACACGTGGGCATAAATATTGCGCAAGTTAGATTTTCAAAGCTTTGCCTTGATAAGTCCACTTGAAAGGTTTTGCCATAGTGCGATTGTAGTATTCAATAAAAGCCAGAACTTTACGTCTTAAATCGTCTGCAGA
>JADHXE010000187.1 GCA_016783125.1 Anaerolineales bacterium | reverse complement strand
GGGGTGCGAAGCACCCCGCACACACCCCTATTTTTCGGTAAAATTTTAACGAGCTGCGTAACTCCTAAGGGTATTATTTTAGTTCTGAATTGACTTTATAGTCTCCCAACGGGAATACGGGGACCATCTGCTCGGCAATAAAATCCAGGGCTTCATTGGGATCAACTTTCCAGTTGGTCGGACACGAGGAGAGCAGTTCTACCATCGAGAAGCCCAGCCCGCGTTCTTGAGTTTCGAAGGCCAGACGGATGGCTTTCTTCGATTGGCGGATGTGTTTGGCGTCATGCAGGCTGCGGCGCACGATATATCCGCAGCCGTCCATCGTTGCCAGTATTTCGGACATGCGGATGGGGAAGCCGGTCAGTTCGACATCGCGGCCAAAGGGGGAAGATGTGGTTTTCATACCCGGCAGGGTCGTAGGGGCCATCTGACCGCCAGTCATGCCGTAGATCGCGTTGTTGATGAAGATCACAGTGATATTCTCGCCCCGGGCCGCGGCGTGCATAATTTCAGCCATGCCGATGGAAGCCAGGTCGCCATCGCCCTGGTAGGTAAAGACCGTATTTTTCGGCAGCACGCGTTTGATCCCCGTGGCCATGGCCGGGGCGCGGCCGTGGGCGGCCTCGACGAAATCCATGTTGAAGTATTTGTAAGCGAACACCGAGCAGCCTACCGGAGCCACACCGATAGTCTTTTCCCGCAGCCCCATCTCATCGATGACCTCGGCTACCAGACGATGGGCGATGCCATGCGTACACCCTGGGCAGTAGTGGGTGGTCGTGTCTGTGAAGGATTCGGGACGTTGGAATACAACTTTAGTTTCAGGTTTAGCTGGTGAAGTCATTATCTGCCTTCCTCAACGATCTTCTCAAGGCGGGCGATCCATTCTGCGCGTGCATTGCCATTTACAGGGTCTTTGTTGTTAGCCACCCGGCGGATCTCGTCCAGGATTTCATCTGGGAAGGGGGTTACGCCGCCCATACGGCCGTAAAATTCAACCGGCACGCGCCCTTCGACGACGGCAGCGACATCGTCGAGCATCATCCCGGAGTTCATCTCCACGACCAGGATGCGCTTGACGCGCTTCGATATCTCCTCGATCTGCTGCTTGGGGAAGGGCGCCAAAGTGATTGGGCGGAAGAGGCCAACTTTGATGCCCTCCTCGCGGGCAGTTCGGATCGCCGATGACGCCACCCTGCCGGCTGTGCCGAAGCCGATCACGGCGAATTCGGCATCTTCCATTAGATACTCGCTGAAGCGGATTTCATTTTTCTCGATCTCCATCCAGCGCTTGACTAACCGAATATTGGTGACTTCTTCGTCAGCGGGATCAATGTAGATGGAAGAGAGCGTATTGGGTTGGCGTCCCTTAGCGCCGGCGACAGCCCAATCGGGTGGTTCTTTGGGGAGTTCCCGCATGGGGGGCAGTTCGGCGGGTTCCATCATTTGGCCCATATTGCCGTCTACGATCACGTGAACGATGTTGCGATATTTATCCGCCAGATCGAAGGCCAAACCGATATAATCGATGGCTTCCTGCACGCTGGCTGGGGCCAGCACAATGGGGAAGTAATCCCCGTGGCCGCCGCCTTTGACCATTTGATAGTAATCTCCTTGGGAAGGGGCGATATTACCCAGCCCAGGTCCGCCGCGCATCACATTGACGATTACGGCAGGAACTTCCGTCCCGGCGATGTAGGAGATGCCTTCCATCATCAGGCTGACGCCGGGGCTGGAAGATGCGGTCATCACGCGCTTGCCCGTGCAGGCCCCGCCATAGACCATATTGACAGCTGCGACTTCGCTCTCGGCCTGAACAAAAGCCCGGCCAAGTTGAGGCATCCGCCTGGCCATGTATTCAAGAAATTCCGTTGAAGGGGTAATCGGATAACCATAAAAGCCCTCACATCCCGCTCGTATTGACGCTTCGGCGAAGGCTTCATTTCCCTTGAGTAATTCTTTAGCCACGATATGCTACCTCCTAGGCAGAAACTGGGGCTTTTTTGGTATGTACAGGTACTTCGCGGTACACAGTGATGGCAGCATCTGGGCATACGATAGCACAGACGGCACACCCCGTGCATCCATCAGCAATCAGGTGGGCTGGATGATAGCCTTTAGGTGTCAGGCGTTCCATGTCCAACGCGATCACATCTTGTGGACAGGCGCTGACACACAAGGCACATCCCTTGCAATGCAGGTCATCAACCTCGATCCAACCTTTTACGGGCATTTAGCAGCTCCTTTACCTGTAATCGTCAATATTATTATACGCCTAAATACTCTGACCAAGCGAGAGGCTCCTATCTTTCCAAATCTGGGTGAGCAGTTATTTTAGGTAAATTATTACTATTTTTGTCCGTATTGCGTAGTGAAACCTGTCATTGGGATGCCAAACAAATGTACTTATATGCAGGTATGGATATTGCAAGGAAACGGTTCTGTACTAGGATTGTTCATGTTACCATAGTACTAACAGAAGCTAATAATTGCAAACCAAACCTAACCAAAAAATGTTACACAGATTGATAAAATTGACATTGCTAATATGTGTCCATAGGGATTTAGCTACGTTTTTTAAATCTCGCTGATACTTTCATCCTTGCGAGGTACCTTGGAAAAAATACTTGTTGTTGACGATAACCGCCAGATTGCAGATTTCTTGGCGTACAAAGTGTTGCCGAATTTGGGCTATCAGGCTGTTGTGGCATATTGTGGGGAAAATGCCCTGGAGATACTCAGAGAGCAGCATCAGCAGCTGAGTCTGGTTATCCTCGATTGGCAGCTCCCAGATATGACAGGCCTTGATATCCTTCGGACGATGAAGGAATCAAACTTCTCTTTGCCAACCATCATTATCACCGGCGAAGGTTCGGAGGAAGTCGCTGTTGACGCGCTGCGTTTGGGGGTCCAGGATTACCTGCTCAAACCGGTAGATGCTGATGCTCTTAGCGAAGCTATCGACCGCGCCTTAGAGAAGAATCGCCTCCGCTGCCAGAAGGTGATGCTCACTGCTCGGCTGAAGAACCAATTGAGCTGGTTGTCAGAGCTGTCGAAAATCGGTCGTACTATCACCTCTGCATTAGCTTTGGATGAAGTATTGCAGCGGGTGATCGACTCTGCTGTCGAGCTGGTTCAGGCAGACCAAGGATCGATCTCGCTCTTAGAGCGCCTAAGCGAGCATCTTTACTTGAGAGCGGTCAGGATGAGTTCTCATTCGGAGATTCAATCTCTGCGGGTTCCCATCAATATTCATCAATTCAGCCAGGTGCTGATGAGCAAGAAGCCTGTCAAAGGAGTGGGCAATCAAGACGCAACCCTGCGAGACCTGATCCATTTGCCAATCATCAGCAAGGGCGAAGCCAGCGGCGTGCTTTCGATTTCCCGCCATGGAAGTGGAGAATTTACCAGTGACGAGGAAGCCAAGCTCGTATCTCTGACAGATTATGCTGCGATTGCTATAACGAATGCCATGGATTTCGAGCGCGCTCAAAATGGTTTTTATATCGGAAATCAGACCTCGGATATGCAGCGCGCAATTGAGCAGAACGAACTCGTCTTGCATTATCAGCCCATCGTGTCGTTTGGGAAAAAAGAGCTGGTTGGCTTCGAAGCCCTCGTTCGCTGGGTACACCCTGAAAGAGGCATTTTATCGCCCGGCGAGTTCATTCCCTCGGCAGAAGAAAGTGGTTTGATTTTTGATATCGACCGTTGGGTGTTGCAGCAGGCTTGTGAACAGCTTTGTGAGTGGCAAAAAGCCTCGATTGCTGATCCTTCATTGAGTGTGAACGTAAATATCAATGCAGACCATCTCTGTGGGGCGGGGTTCCTGGAATATGTCGAAGAGATATTGCGCGATACTCGTCTGTCGCCTTCAAATTTAAAGATTGAAATTACCGAAAGATCCATCGTTGAACAAACCGACACTACAGTTGATTTGATCAACGAACTATTGGGTTTGGGCATTTAAGTTATGATTGATGATTTTGGCAGCGGATATTCTTCTTTGGGCTATCTATCTAATCTTCAATTGAATGCGCTTAAGATTGATCGCTCATTTATCCAGGGTATCCACGGTGATGACCGGCAGAAAGAAATCCTTAATGCGATAGTAGCGCTAACCAACCGTTTGAACGTCAGCGTGGTAGCAGAAGGGGTCGAGACACAGACGCAGCTAAATTATCTATCAGATATAGGCTGCGCTTTTGGGCAGGGATACCTATTCTCCAAACCATTGCATACAGACGATGTGCCCGTCTGGCTGAAAACAACTAAACCTCATGTCATTACATATGCCTAGTTTCAATGGATATCGGATAGCTTCGTCTCTTTGGGACTAGGCGTGGACATTACCACACGAGCTTTTCGTGAAATGTTGAGCGAGTTGAGTTTACTGTCCTTGGCGACCCCGTCAACGTCGCCCACGGTATGCAATAATATGCCCGTCCGAATCGTTTGCTGGTAGGGAGAGAGACGGTCTCCAACCTCGGCATTAGTGATAGCGGACGTATCCGCCCCCTGGAGCCTATCCAAGTGAAGAACCGGCAGGAACTCGTCCATATCTTTGAGATTGTAAGGTAAGATTGGGGTGTGTTTCAAACGAGTTGAAAAGTTCCGGAAAAAGGGATGTGCGGGGGCGCAAAGCGCCCCCGCACACCCCTTTTTCCGGCCTCTGCTCTTGAAATCCTTGTTGACAGCCAAATTCAACCCCTGTATAATACTGCGGCCCCAGCGGCTTTGCGCTGGGGCGAGTGTGTGTATTGAATTAATGATTGCTCCAGCCTGAGCAGTCAATACTAATAAATCCCCAAGCTTTCCCGTACCTCGGCGGGTTTGTTCTCTAGCAGAAGGGCCTCGCGGGGTGTGCGGTGTGAAGTGAAGGTTGGAGGAAAATATATGTCATACGCGATTATTGAAAATGGCGGCAAGCAATATAAAGCCGTCCCGGGCAGCACGGTCGATCTCGACCGTATGTCTATTGATGAGGGCGCTGAGATCGAATTCGATCAGGTGCTGCTGGTTTCCGACGATGGAAAAGTTCAAGTGGGAACCCCCACAGTAGGCGGAGCCAAGGTTCAGGGCACCGTCGAGGAACATTTCAAAGCCAAGAAAATCATCGTCTTCAAGTACAAACCGCGCAAACGTTATCGCCGCACCCAGGGACATCGTCAGCAGTACACCCGGGTTCGTATCGATAAGATTGAGAAGAAATAGGGAGTTGGATTATGGCTCACAAAACAGGTGGCGGTTCTACCCGCAACGGACGAGATAGTGAATCAAAACGCTTAGGCGTGAAGAAATTTGGTGGTGAACATGTCCGCTCTGGCAACATCATAGTTCGCCAGCGTGGTACCAAGATCAAACCTGGCCGCAACGTTGGCCTGGGAAAAGATCACACCATCTTTGCAGTAGTCGAAGGTTTCGTTAAATTTGAAACCATTCGCGGCGGGCGCAAACGTGTCAGCATTGTAGCAGCCGAATAGAGGTTTACAGGTATGAAGAAAGATATCCATCCTATTTACTTCCCCGAAGCCGTAGTTACCTGCGCTTGCGGTAACTCTTGGACGACGGGCTCAACACAGGAATCGATCCGTACGGACATTTGCTCCAAATGTCATCCTTTCTACACTGGTGAGCAGCGTATCGTTGACACCGAGGGTCAGGTGGATCGCTTCATGAAGAAACTCCAGGCTCGCGAGACCTACATAGCTGATCAAAAGGCCGGGGAAGCTGAGCGACTGTCGCCTGTGCGGCCCATCTCTGAGCTGGAATTAGGTGCCCGCGTAGAGAAAATACTCGAAGAAGCTGGTATCACCGAAGTCGGCCACGCGCTGGCCAAATTAGAATTAGGCGATGCGGCCATCCTAGAGATCAAAGGCTTTGGACGCAAGTCCCTGGCAGACCTCAAGAAGGGGATACGTCGTTTGGGCTATGCATTGCCCGAGGCAGCCGAAGCAGTTTCGGTGTAAAGCTACCCGCTAAATCAATTTTGAAGTAAACTTAACAGGCAGATACGAAAGTGTCTGCCTGTTTGTTTAACTGGTGAAACCCTCAAAAAAAGAATTTCCGAAAATAGAGGTATGTGGGGGCGAACCCCATATACATCTATTTTCGGGCTTTTTCCTGCGCGAGTGCGTAAGTCCTATAGAGGAGAAAATGAAGCATCACACCGGATCACTCGAAATCGTCACAGGTTCTATGTTCTGCGGCAAGACGGAAGAACTCATCCGCCGTTTAAGGCGGGCCAGCATCGCTAAGCAGCAAGTGCAAGTTTTCAAGCCAGCCATCGATGACCGCTACGCCGAGAAAAAGGTCGCTTCTCATAACGGCATGGTTTTCGATGCAATCCCTGTTAGAAATGCTGCCGAGATCATCGAAAACCTCCACGAGGGCACCACCGTGGTTGCTATTGACGAAACCCAGTTCTTCAACGCTGAGATCATAGACATCGTTCAAGACCTGGCCGAGCGTGGTCTGCGCGTGATCGTGGCTGGCCTGGATATGGACTTCCGCGGTGAACCCTTTGGGCCTATGCCGATGTTGATGTCGAAAGCAGAGCGCGTCGACAAGCTGCACGCCATCTGCATGGTTTGTGGTGAGCTGGCCTCCCGCACGCAGCGCCTGGTGGATGGCTCCCCGGCGCGTTACGATGATCCGGTGGTGATCGTTGGGGCCGACGAAATGTACGAGGCGCGCTGCCGCCAGCATCACGAGGTGCCTCGTTAATCTAAAATACGAGAAAATCCCGAAATAAGGGTGTGCGCAGGCGCAAAGCGGCCCCCTGCGCACACCCTTATTTCGGGTCAATCCGTTCCTAGGTTGTGTAGTTACAAGTAAGGAAAAGGTAATGCGAGATTATCGAGAATTTTTGAAAGAAACCCTCATAGATGAGGACACTCTCCAGGAGCGAATCGCAGCCCTGGGAGCAGAAATCAGCCGCGAATACCAGGGGAAGAGCCTCCACTTGATCTGCATCCTGCGCGGGGGCGTCATGTTCCTCACCGATCTGATGCGTCAGATTTCCATCCCCCACACCATCGATTTTATGGCCATCTCTTCTTATGGCGCTGGCTCTCGGCGGTCCAGCGGTCAAGTCCGCCTGACCATGGATCTCAAGGATGATATTGGAGGGCGGGACGTTCTGCTGGTCGAGGATATCGTAGATAGCGGCTATACCTTGTCATCGATATTGGAGTTGCTGACGCTGCGCAAGCCGGCCAGCCTGAAAGTCTGCACTTTGCTGGATAAGGCCGAACGGCGCGAGGTGGATGTGCCCATTGATTATTGCGGATTCGTCATTCCCAATGCCTTCGTTTTTGGATATGGGCTGGACCTCGATGAGTATTATCGAGACCTGCCTTTTATTGGGATCGTCAACCCCGAGCGATTCCAGCCCCCAGAGTAGGTTGAGCGGTGGGGGAGTTCAAGAGGGTGCCTGTTTCCCGAAGTGCTGACCTCGTCCCGTACGCTGGGCGCTGGGTTGCCTATCTGGGAGGGCAGGTTGTCGCTCAAGGTGGGACGCCCCAGCAAGCTCTGAGTGCTGCCAAGGCCGCCCGTTATAAAGAAAACCCCGAGGTGTTCTACGTGCCAACTGACACGCCATTTAATTTTTCGCCCATCTTAGAGCGAGTCCGCCGCGCCCTGCCAGATGACATGCAGGTTTATCTGGTTGGTGGCGCTGTACGCGACGCGCTGCTTTCTCGAAAGAGCCACGACTATGATTTTGTCCTCGGCGAGAACGCCCTGCAAGTAGCTCGCCGCGTGGCGAACAAGATCGGCGCGGCATACTTCCCCCTCGACGTGGAGCGTGCCACTGCCAGGGTGATCTACACCGATGAAAATGGGGACAGACAGATTCTGGATTTCGCCGCCCTGCGCGGCCCTGATCTAGACGCCGACTTGAAAGACCGCGACTTCACCATCAACGCCATGGCGGTGGATGTGCGAGATCTACAGGCTTTGTTCGATCCTTTAGGGGGCGCATCAGATTTGCAGACGAAAACTCTGCGCGCCTGTTCATCAGAATCTTTCCGTAAAGACCCGGTGCGGATTCTGCGGGCAGTGCGCCTGGCCGCGGCTTATAAATTGTCCATTACTCCGGATACTCGCGAACAAATACGGGCTTCGATCTCCGGGCTGGAGACCGTTTCTCCCGAGCGGCTCAGGGATGAATTGCTAAATATCCTGGCTGCGCCGCGTGTGGGAACTTCGATACGCGCTTTAGATATATTGGGGGCGCTGCCCAACGTTTTGCCTGAGTTGTCGTCTTTGAAGGGGTTGGCTCAATCGCCACCGCACACCCAAGATGCCTGGAACCACACCCTGGATACGCTAAGCCACTTGGAGCGTTTGTTGCATATCCTGGCCCCCGTGCACGATCCAAACGCCTCTGGGAGCCTGGTGTTGGGTCTGGCAGTCATGCGCTTGGGCCGCTATCGAGAGCAGCTTGGGGAAATGTTGAATACCTCCCTGGTTACCGATCGAAGTTTGCGCCCTCTATTATTCCTGGCGGCTCTTTATCATGATATCGGTAAACCCCAAAGCCAAAAGCAAGAGAGTGAATCCGGTCGCATCCGCTTCCTGGAACACGAACGCATTGGCGCGGAGATTGCTGCTGAGCGCGGGCGTGCTTTGCATCTGAGCAACGCCGAAGTGGATTGGCTCGAAACCGCGGTGCAGCATCATATGCGGCCAACCTGGCTGGCGCGCGAAGCCCAGGGGCCAAGCTCGCGGGCGATTTATCGTTTCTTCCGTGATACAAAGCTGGCTGGCGCGGCGGTTTGTTTGCTCTCTCTCGCTGACCTGTTGGGGACGTATGGCGCTGCGCTGCCCCAAGAACGCTGGGGCCGCCAGCTAGATGTGGCCCGGGCTTTGTTGGAGGCCTGGTGGGAACATCGTGAAGAGAAGGTTGACCCCCCTGCATTGATCTCTGGAAATGATATCATCAGTGAATTTGATCTTACACCTGGCCCATTGATTGGCGAGGTTCTCGAAGCGCTGCGCGAAGCCCAGGCAGAAGGGCAAGTGGGCAGCCGAAAAGAGGCGCTTGATTTTGTGGGGGATTATTTAAAAGAACGTACCATCTCATAAAACTGGGGAAGAACACGGTTCCTTCGTTATGAGTTCGCAGTATTGTATGGGCTTACGCAGTTCGATGAAAAATATACCGAAAATAGGGGTGTGTGGGGTGCGAAGCA
>JADHXE010000186.1 GCA_016783125.1 Anaerolineales bacterium | reverse complement strand
GGTACTTTAACAACGAAATACGCAACAAGACGGGACCTGCTGCGCATCTCTTGTTGTCCCTCGTGCAGGAGGGATGGATCCAACTTTGATCTGTCCCTGGCTGCACACAGGGACACTATTTACGGAGGTAAGTTCTATGAACGCAAAAACACTCACAGGAATGACGCTGGAAGATGTCGCTGTACGCCTGGATGAGCAGCTGCCACAGGATGCCTACAAGCCGGTCCCCGGCGGGGCTGATCTCACGGACATAGACCCAAACCACATGCGCAAGGTGCTCAACGAGGTCTTCGGCGTTTGCGGGTACGGCTGGGGTTACGACTATGATGCCAGCACGATCCGCTCTCGGACGGACATTCGCACGAACAGGAGCGGCAAGGAGTACACGGTCATCATCGTTACCTTGAGCTTTCTCGAGTTCTGGTACAAGCTGGTCAGCGATGATGAAGTGCTTGTCTGCAATGTACCCGCGACCGGCAGTTCCGAGAACTCCAATGATGCCTACGCATTGAAGGGTGCGCTGACCAACGCCATCGGCAATGCCGTCAGCAACATCGGCTTCCAGCAGTCGGTGTATCTGGGTAAACGAGATCACCGCACTGTGAAGAGAACCGCTGGTGCATCCCGCAAGAGTAAACCCACCCGGAGAAAGGCTGCCCCCAAAGCCAAGGCTAAGGCAAAAGCCGCTGCACCTGCGCCGGATAACGGCAATAGCGATCCTGGCGACTTCGTGATGCCCTTTGGCTCTGGTATCAAGGGTAAGAAGCTGCGCGAACTCCCCCCTGACAAGCTTGATTGGGTCGCCAACCAAATGGCGCCTTTCAACGATGCGGGTAAGGAAGTGCAGGCGAAAGCAAAAGCTTTCCAGGAAAGCCTTGAAGCTGTGGCAGCATAAAAGCTGCATCAGCATCGAGCCGCATTCTCCCACCGTCTTGATGCTGATCGTACCCTGTTGAGAGGGAGGGCTAACCGCCCTCTCTCCACCTTACTAAAAAGCTTCCCCCTTTGGGGAGGAAGATGACTTGGCGAAAACATATTCGCACCAGTACCTTAATAATTGAGTTGACGAAGAAAATCAACCGACCGAAGACGGAGGACGGGGACGGGCAAATCCCCGTCTTCCATCCCCTGTCCCCCGTCTATTTACACATGGAGTTAACCTATGGAAGAAAGATTTGATTTGAATCGAACCCAGGTTTCTGGCGTTGTCCAGCGTATCTGGGACTATGGAGATGACATCTTCGTTCGGTTGGAGTTCGTGCCGGACGAGGATCGTCCTCCCCGGTATATCACTCTGAAAATCCCCGGCGGAATGGTCGATGGCCAATTTGTCACCATCCAGCCTGGGGAACTTATCCAGGTAGAAGGCCATCTGGCTGATGCGCCCTACACCGAAAGCATCCAGGAGTTTTTCCGTGATGCGAAGGCTAAACCATTCTATGCAGATACGGATAACGCTACAGAATGGGAGCAGATCGAGATCGAGCGGGTAGGTACGCAGATTGTCGTCACCACCCTGGCCTCGATCAGCAGCGACCCCCGGCTCAATACGGTGACGATCCAGGGGGTTGTCGTCCGTTCCTGGAAGGGCGGCGCAGATTCCTTCGCTCGCCTGGCCATCTACGATCAACACACCGAGATCATCGGTCACAACGAAAAGAAGGGGCTGCCCAGGCGCAAACCGCATTACGTCACCGTGCGCATACCGGGCGGCGAGGTGGATGGCAAGAAGATCGTGATCCACAAACGCAACCGCTTACGAGCTTCTGGACATTTACACATCCATTTCTACCGCCAGACATTACCGCAAATCCTGGAACGGGCTGATAAGAAGGATTTGATCGAGACCATTCCGTCCAAAGCCGACGGCATCTATGCGGTTAGAGACAGCCTGTATGTGATTGGTGACTCGGTCATCGTCTTTGCGAAAAGGAGCAGTAAGCAGTAAACAGTCATCAGTAGATCAGTTGTTACTGGTTTCCTGCTTTACTGCATACTGAACACTGAACTATCCCCCTTGTAAGAACCTGACTACGGCTGCCAAGTGTCTTAGCCAACCGGCGTTCCCCTTCAGGGAACAGATGGCTCATTACCATCCAAGGGGACTTGGGGAAGTGACGCTCCCCAATTTTCTTCTCGCTTCTCCTTTCTTTGGCTACACCCGTATGACCGCTGCCGCAGCGTGACGGGAGACTCCCTGCACTACGCAGATAAAGTCTTCTTCATCTCGCTGCCCTGCGGTCTGACGGCAACGGTCAGAGGCAGCGAGATGAAGAAAACACACGGAGGCTACCCGCCTTCGCGAGAGAGGGTTGCATCACAAGCCCTCTCTCAAAACCTTTTTTTAGTTTCAACATTAACGGAGGTAAATCCTATGGATACACTTACCATGCTCGGCACGTTTCTGAACGTCGTCGCAATTGCGTTCGTGGTTGTGTGCATCTTGATCGCTGTCGGTTTGATCACTGCGATCATTATGTTGGTGAAGAAAGTGAAACCTTCGGGGAAAGGCACTCGGCCAACCCCCAAGAACGTTTCGCCACCCAAACCGCGAAATCGTCAACTCAACCGACAATCCCCCAATCGATCACGCTTCAGAACACGCCGCAAACTTGTGTAGGCCAACGGCTTACATATGAGAGAGGGACTCGCCTCCCTCTCTCACAATCATTTTCCACAATTATCGATCTTTGGGATAAAGAATATGAGAGAGATGCTAGGGCAACCAGGAAATCGTAAAGACGGGCTCCAACTTCTTGAATTCAGGATCACCTGTTACAAGCGTTGCTCCCAATTCTTGCGCTAGAGCGGCAGCGAACGCATCAGCATACGAAATTGGATACTCCGCCTTGAAGTCCGCAGCAGCCAAAACACGTGCTTCACTGACATTACACAAGGTCACTGGAAGGGAACGCAATGTCTCTAAGGTTTCTTGAGCTTTTTCCATACCCCGGCGACGGCGAATTAGATAATAGATTTCCCCCAAGTTGATCAGGCTAAGATAGAGTGTGACCTCTCCATTAAGGGCAGTATTAAGTAGTTCTTTTACTACGTCATCGCCTTCTTCGGAGTTGAAGTATGCTAACAGTGCGTAGCTATCCAGGACGTAATCAGGCATACTGGATCAATTCTTGAACCAGTCAAGTTTGGCATCTTCGCGAGCGCGTTCTTGCGCTCGTTCTTGGATAAGCGCCTCTGTTAGCGAACCGCCACCGGCGGTCATACCATGGCCAGCCTGGATAGCAGCTTTCATTCTTACTCGCGAACGGGTAGTCTGACGTCGCTGGCGCATATCCAGCAACCCTTTCATCTGGCGATATTGGTCGGGGGAAAGGTCAATTTTTTTCCCATCAGGGGTTATCAGTTGTGCCGGTTGTGTCATAGCAACCTCCAATCTCATTCTACCAAATAATTATAGCGTGGAAAAGTGTAATTTACACGTATGCTTCATCGAATCTTAGTCGCAGCCCTGCGCAAATCCTTCCCAGAAGGCCGCCCGTAGCGCATGGTGGTGTTGATGTCTTTGTGGCCCATTTGAGCAGCCACCACAAAGGGATCGTTCTCTTCACGCCACAAATAAACAGCCGTGTGTCGCAGCGAGTGAGGCGTCAGACGGATACCGGCTTTATCGAATTCGGCCTGGCGGCCCACATCCACTACCATCTCCTGCATAGCTCGCCGTCCCAGAGGGCGATGGCCTTTGCGGGTCACGGTGAAGGCGAAATCGTGCTCGCACTCCGGGCGCAATTCCAACCATTCTTCGAGGGCTTTTCGGGCCTCCAATGGCAGTGCAACGGTGCGGTCTTTGTCCCCTTTCCCGGAACGAATATCTATCTCCCCGCTCTTGTCTCGTAAGACGATATCCCCCAAACGCAAATTTTCGATCTCAGAAATACGCAACCCCGCGTACATCATCACGAAAACAATAGCGCGATCTCTCACCTGGCGCAACCCGGCCGTGGGTGTATTTTTCGGGGGCGTATTGAACACTCGCCGTACAGCAGCACGCTGGGGACGATCCAGTCCTTCCGGGGCTAGGCGCTGCTCAGATGGCAAGGCCACCCCATTACTCTCATTGTACTGCGCCTGGCCGGTAGAGATTGCCCACTGGTAGAACGAGCGGATGCTGGCGTACTTGCGTTGCACGGTGCTGACGGCAGCATCCTGAACGGTGCGCACATGGGCAATGTAATCCTGGATATCCTCACGGGTGATGGACGGCGGAGCAAAGGCCCGCTCGGTTGTGTCCTGGAACCACCGTGCAAACAGAATCAGGTCACGCACGTAGGCGGAGCGGGTATTCTCCGAAGCGATACGTTTTTTGCCGGGTAAGGGCTTGATCTGGATGTAGCTTTCATACGCTTTAATGCTATCGGGGATTTGCAAGACTCTCTCCCTTCGTACTTATGTGAAGTTATTTTTCGGGGTAAACGGCCCCAAAAGATGTTGTTATGTGCGGTCAAATACGATTATACCGCATATAAAGCACTTTATGCGCACCTAATATTTGCCGCTTTCAAAGCCAAATCGGGGAATATATTTTTTAGGGTACTCCCATTATCTTTGAGACCCTACAGGTACTCCCATTATCTTTGAGACACTGCAACAATCCACCGGTTACTACACTGCTAACTACCCACCATCCACAGCACAAACACTCATGAAAGGAAATCATCTATGAAAACACCCGTTGTAAATATGTTCGTGACTTGCGAGTACGTCACGATGGGAATGGGCGAACGCCCAACCGTCGTGGATGTGTTCAACAATATCCGTTTTTCGGAACTCCCCGGAACGCATAACTTTACGCTTTTCGCCCGCCTGCTGGCAGAACCGGGGACATATCCAATCACCATACAGGCGGGACGCGAAGGCGGCGAAAAAAGCGTGGACGTGTTCTCCGCCGATATCACTGTCGGTGAAAGTCACGCACACAACATCCTGGTCAAGGAAGATTTTTCTTTCGACCAACCCGGCCAGTACACTTTCTCGATTTACTCTGATGGCCATATGCTGGGAGAAACATACCTGGCGATCACCAACGGAGCGTCAGCGACAGAGGAAGTGACCCCGGATGAATCTGAAATCCAATAGCTTTTACTCCATCGCAACCGGGGCGATGATGCTTATCGGTGTCGCTGGTTTGGCTTACGTTACGCCCCCGCTTGGGATATTCCTGCTATTGTGCTCGTCTGTGCCTGTTTTACTTCTGGCAATCAGCGCAATCCAGTGGGCAGCACAAGAGAAATCCGGGCTTGGCATTGCAGTACCAACAGCAGCCGCGCTTGTGCTGGCTTATGCAGCAGTGCTATATGGGCACATGCCTGACGATACAGGGATATTGACGCTGGACGATCTGGAGCAAGTCCGGATAGGTCTCAGCTACGAAGAAATTGCGGGAGAGATTGGCGGGGGTGACTGGCTTTCCGATGCCGAGTTCTTCACAGTGGCGTATGACATCGAAGGGGAAATGCGGCTCGTGCTGGTCTTCGAAGACGGTGTACACCTATCGGGAGCAACCCTACACTACCCCGATGGGAAAACCGCAACGCTGGGGGCTGCGCCAGCCCTGGGAACTGCCGGGCAATAATTACCAAAGTCTTTCAAATAGAATATCTACAACGGAGGATAACGCTTTGCCGCCATAGGCGCGCAGGGCGTTTTTTGATTCACTCAGTTTGATGCCCGCCCAAAGGTGATGTTCTGAGCATGTCGCTTTTGGGGGAGCATCAAGCTCTCTGACGGAAAAAAACATTCTACCGCAACGGAGGTAAACCCATGTACCAAATCAGTATGGCTGTAGCAGGCTACGCCGAAGTATCTGCAGAAGTGCTCGACCTGGCCCGCGAACATGCTTTCGCGATTGGTGAGAGTACGGTCTGCATCAATGCCGAGTATACCCTTTCCAATCTGGATCCCGAACTCAGAGATGGAGCAGGTGGAGAATTCCGCGATTTGCTTATGCGAGCCAACCGGATGGGCATCTGTGACTTGATGCTCTCGGAGTAGCTCGATAACGGAGGTAAATAATGTCAGTAACAAAAGCTATTGTGAACGTTGACGACGGCGATCAGACTTTCGCCGACCTGAACATCACGTTGGATGTTGATGCGCTGGTCGAGGAGATCGAGTTCCCAAGATTTAGCGTTTGGGGCCACATCTACATCGACCAGATCGACGATCAACTGATCGTCAGTTTCACCGTTCACAACGACGATCCACCTAAACCTCGGTACGATCCTCGTGAAGAGGCTCTTACTGTGGCCGAACGATCCCCATCGCTCTGCAGATGAGATCCCCGTAATCCATCTCTGCAAACCTGTCCGCATCAGGAGATACATAACCCCTGGTGCTGTGCGGTTAGCGCCAGGGGAATTGCCGGAGGCACGCCTTCGGCGAACGGAGGAAAACAAATGAATACGTCTATCACCGAAGGCACACCGAATATTCTCGACTTAGTGCAAACCGGCGTGGACACCCCAACTACCATTACGGTGGATGGGTACTTCTACCTGGTGGATTTTGGGGAGAACGTTCACCCCCGCGTCCATCGAGTTGGCAAAAACGGGAAATGTACCTGCTATTTGGGGCAGCACTGTCCAGCGGTCGACGAGGTGGCCGACCATCTCGAAGATGGTGGAGAGCGCTCCCCATATCCCCCAGCAGGATACTACCCAATGCTGCCTGCCTGCTGTCCCATCTGCGGCGCTGATGTTCAGCTCGACACAACGTTGAGCAGCAGAAAGCGCGGCGTTGGATGGCGGTGCGCTAATGGTGGCAGCCTGCATTACTGGCAGCGGATGACCGATGCTTTGCGCATATCGCGGGAAACGAACTCGTGGGCCATCCCCCCGGTTGTCGATGATGATTGGATAGTTTATCCCGGCGTGCATAGAGACGGCATCGTGACAGATGCAAATAATCCCTACACTTTCAGGGACGGTTACAACCCAAATTTCTAACGGAGACAAGATGACCTAACCCGTCATCTTGCGAGAGGTGCTTCATCGCACCTCTCACCATCCATTCTCTGTCTCTGGGGGCAAAACTTCACGCCCGAACTCAAACCTGACCCACCCAACATTTCGATATTCCCCCAAAGGCCGTATCTAAAAGGATTACGCCTTTGGGAGGGTATCGAATGATGCCCCTTTCTGGACTGGGGACTGGGGACGGACGACGGGGTGCCAATGGCTTCCCGTCTCCCGTTCTTCGGTCTTCTGTCCGATTCTCAACGGAGGTAAACCATGCACAAAGTGCAACCGAATCAAGATGTACGCATTTTCCAGATCGAGATTGCCGTTCCTGCAGCTGCCCCTGACTGCGAAGTGCGAGATGAAATCTCCGCTTTGCTCTCAGAAAACGGCATTGCATCGGAGGGTCATATTCTCGACTGGCAGTACACCGGCGCCGAACGCCAAACCACTGCTGGCGATGATCCCCAAGAAGGGGAGATTTTCATCGATGATGACGGCAGTGCGGATTTACGCGGGAAAACCATTGTCGATATACGAACGATGAACATGTCCGAGGCTGAATGGATGTTCTGGGAGTACAACGACCTTCCTTTGGTCTGCGTACTCAACGACGGAAAAGTTCTGTTTCCAGCCAGCGACACAGAAGGCAATGGGCCAGGCTGCTTTATGGCAATGTTTTACGAAGATGATCGACATCAGAAAGACCGATTAGTCACCTTTATCTGACGGAGGTAATCAACCATGAACACGAATCTATCCCCCAATCAACTGGTCTGGGAAATTCTCAGGGAAGCCGAGGAAGCCTTCGACGCCATCAGTATGGCCGAAGAGGCGGCAGCACGTGACGGTCTTCCGCAACCTCAATCCATACCGGAGTATCTGGTCTGGATCGAACGCGAAGCCGAAGCGCAGGAAGACATGATGGACAGTGACCCACAAAACAGCGACCGGGTGTATGCCCATGCGCTGCGGGAACTGGCCGAAGAGCTGCGCGGTTTAGGCTTTGCAACAGCAGCGCTTGAACCCGTGCGGAGTTGAGCCATGACCTATGCGAGTGAACATCAACGTATGGAAGCGGTGCTGCACCTGGCCCGGTGTATGGACATCGCCACGAACCCCGACCCTGAAGCTATCTTCGAGGCTGGCTCTGGCGGCTTCCAAATCTGGTGTACGCCGGACGATCACCCCGAGGGGTGGGACGATGTACCCATGACCCAGGGTGCGTTCAGCAAACCTTGCTCATACGCAGCTTCAGTGTGTTGGGGTTGGGAGGGTGAGAGAATCACTCATCTCTTCCTGTCCACCGACGCCTACGACCTGAGCGATCATCACAAACCAGGACGATATGAATATCACAATCGTCCTGGTGATATCGCCTGGGCGAAGGAAAAGATTGGCTGGCTTTTCAGGCAATCGGATGTTCCTCTCCCGCCCATACAGGTAGAAGACTGACCTTTAGCACCCTAATCAATCCGCCTGCACCGGAGCCAACCCGCCCGATG
Source organism: Anaerolineales bacterium (assembly GCA_016783125.1). GTDB lineage: Bacteria > Chloroflexota > Anaerolineae > Anaerolineales > UBA11858 > NIOZ-UU35. Next base: position 758 of record JADHXE010000186.1, on the reverse strand, counting down.
CAGTGCAGGATTGCATTGGGCATGACGGAGGTAAGTCACCATGACAGCACAACCGACAACACAACTGTCATATCTCGAAACCGAACCCAGGTTGAAGTATCTACCCCAGCGAGAACGGCCCGTAAGCCGGGTCATCCGGGATGCCGAAGGCTGTAATCTCATTGAGCTTTTGGCTGCCATTGTTGGCGGTTCCAAACAACTTGAGATCGCCGAGGCTCTCCTTGCTCAGTTCGGGGACATCCACGGCCTGTACCGGGCTCACGCCACCGAAATCGCCAATGTCTATGGCATCGGTGAAAGCACTGCTGCCCGTATCCATGCCGCGCTCTCCCTGGGCAAACGCACGCTCGTTCCAACGGAAACCGCAAGGACGATCAACAGTCCTAAAGACGCTGCTGACATCGTATGCCCCATGATCGGTCATCGAGACCAGGAACACATGCTGGTGATCGTACTCAGTACCCGCAACCACGTCCTTGATGTGGTCGAGGTGTACCGCGGCAGCGTCAACTCGGCGCAAGTGCGCATTGCCGAACTTTTTCGACCGGCATTCCGATACAACGCCCCTGCGATCATTCTCGCTCACAATCACCCCAGCGGCGATAACTCGGCCAGCCCTGTTATATGGAGAATTTGTCAAGGGTTCGGAGATAAATTGATGTCTAAACACTATCACTAGAGTAAAAACGGATCACCGCCAAACCGTTTCTTGCGGGCAATTATCCTTCCTCCGGCCACCCTATCAAGGGCGGGCGGAG
>JADHXE010000185.1 GCA_016783125.1 Anaerolineales bacterium | reverse complement strand
GTCCCAACCAGGGCACCAGTGCCATGCAGCGCGCTCAGATTGACTTGGTTGACTTCGGCGCTACCGATTTCTTCTCTGCTGTTGACCTGCCACCGCCACAAATATCTCTGGCTTCTATCACAGCCTAGGGTACCGTCCCAAAAAGTAACAAATTGTTGCTGAGAAGTTCAACTTCTTGCGAAGCACCCCGTGAGGGGCACAGAAGTTGAACTTCTTCAAGACTGATTCTGGATTATTGATATCGCTGAATCAATCGTTGGTTCTGCTCTTGGAATTTCCTGACTACCTCTTCAGGAAATGCAAAACGAGATTTGGCGGTCGCCAGCATCAATAAGCAATAAGCCAGATTACCAAGGTGATCGGCGCTGACATGCCATTGACCTGCTTCCATTAATTGGGAGAGGTGATTGAGTGTGTACTTCCAAATAGCCTGGAGGGGTTGTTGATCCTGGGTCGATTTACTGTTTTCTGTTTCCAGGGCGCTCTGTAAATTATTGAAATCAGGTTCGGAAATCAGGGAGTAATATCCATAGCGGCAGGGAACTTCGCAGAAGCGGCAGCCCTTCTTGCGATGCAAACGGTTGCTTTCTTTGGCACGTCCAGGGAGTTGGGCAAGCAAAGCCATCTTCTCCTGAAAAGCGCGGCAAGCCTCCGGAGACGAATCTGCGCTCTGGGCTGCATCGGCCAACGCAGCCACCTGTTCTGCATCCAAATCTCGCGAAGCTTGATGAAATGCGACGATATGCTGGCAGGCAGCCAACACCGCATCTGACCAATCTGTTTCCAATTCTTGCTGGAGTGTGTTCTTCACAGCCCCGAAACCGTCCATATGATTTGGAGAAGCGTAAGAAAGAGTCAACAAATAAATGATGACCTGTTTGCGCTGCGCTGCAGGGATTTTTGTGCTCATGGTTTCTCCTAGGTGAGACGCACACGCTCTGCGAAAGTGCATCTCACCTGACATTACTTCAACTTCGGCATGGGGGTGTAGGCTACCTTGATCCAGGAGGCCATATCATCTTGAATGCCGCAAACGATAGCCTGGCCGACCTTAAGCCGGGCAATAACTTTAGCCTGATCTTCAGTGAGCGCAAGAGCACCGGCCATGGCTTCGCGGTCGTCGGCGGCTACAAGGCGGTGGATGATCTTGAGGTTGGTGTTCTTGATGGCATCGGGTATCAGCTTGGCTGGAACCTGATCGATGATGGCCATGCCCTGCCCGTAGGCGCGGATCTCGGCCAGAATATCGGCAAACATTTCGCCCATCTTGGCCTGAGGGTTAGCAGAGTCGGAGCGTTGAGGCGCATTTCGCAGCACGCGGTGGGCTTCCTCGATGATCGCCAGATGACGCAGCTCGCTGGACTCGGGTGAGCCGAGACTCTCATGCTGGGCCTGGCGGTATTCGTACATGAAGTTCAAGAGCAGGGCCATGGTGAAACATTTATCGGCGTCATCGCCGAGATACTGCAAATTGACCACAACAGGTCGGTCGAAGAGCTCAGCCCAAGGAGTGGAGAAAGGCTGGTCGAAGAGTTTGCCTTTCCAACCGCGCAGCAGGCTGCCGATGCGCGTGCGCAAGGCGGCGGTGATATTGGCCGTAATGCGCTCCTCGTAGCCTTTACCGCGCACCAAGCCGGAGATACGATTGTGAAGCTGCTCCAGTGTCGGACGGCCAATACCGTCCGGTGGCAGGGTTTCTTCGAGCCAGCCCTGACTTTCATAAAGATCGACCAGACCTTCCTCGAGGATCACTGGAAGGATTTCGTACATGGGGAAGCTGGCATTGAAGATCGATTTCAGTCGGTCGAGGTGGGGCATGACCTGCGTGGTGGCCCCAGGGATTTGGACAATATCAAAGGGATTGATCTGCAACTGACCTAAGGGTTGCCCGCCCCACTCACTGCGCCCGGGCATATAGACAGCGATCTCGCGATCGAAGGTTTTGGCCTGGTTGTAGGCCAGGGCTAGCTGGACATACTCGTCCTTAGCCGGTTCGATAACAAGAAAATTTCTGCCGCTTTCCATCAACTCGCTGATGATGCGGCGGCAGGTGTTGGATTTTCCGCTGCCGGTGATGCCGGTGATGAAAATGTGACGAGTGAGGGAGTCGAGGTCAACATCATAACCCAGTCCAGCGATTTCCTCGCCGCCCTCTAACAGGTTGCCAAGGCCAAGCACATTGGTCGGTTCTTCAGGAACCGGGGGATTGAGACTAAAAAAAGCCGTCGGCTGCATGGGCATCCCGGGCATCTCGCGCAAGGGCAGGTTGGCCAATAACGAGAGTTCTTCGGTGTTCATGGGAGTGGTCAAGCCCTCGAAAGCCGCGCCGATGGGATGTTGGATGGCTGTGCCACCCTCGGGCGCGAATAATTTCAACGGCGGCTGATAGAAAGTGTCTAAGGCCACCTGGGCCTGGCCGTCCCACACCGGGGAAAGGTCATGGACACGCATCGGCTCAAAGGAAGTCTTCTCACCGGAAACCAGGGCCTTGAGTTGCGCCTGACCTTGAGCAGCGGTCTCACCCTGGTCGCTGATCAAATAAACGCCCACATTCCAGCATCCCTGGGATTTGGCTGTCTCAAATCGCTCTACGGTTTGGGTAAGCAGTTTCTCGCAGGCTTCGGCGTGCCGGTTGAGATATTCACGCCCAAAGGAGAGCGATTCGCTGGATGAAGTGCCCTCCGACCGGGATTCTCCAGTCGTACGGCCAGTAGTCTCCGACTCGCTGCTGGAAGTTCCCCGCACCCCGGAATTGCTGGTGGAAGGCAAAAGCTGGCCGAACATGCCCAACATTCCTGAAAGCAAAAAGGGGCCGCCAGTGGCAACCAATAACGCGGATACTGCCCCCAGGCCGACTCCTTTGAGCCCTTTGGCCAGGCCGGTGGATTTTGCCATCTCTGTACCCAGCACACCTTTGCTGGCGCCTTCAGTTTCGCTTTCTGATGTGCCCGATGTTTTACCTGTCGACAATGATTCGCTCTCCGTCTGAGAGAGAGACTCCGTGGAACTGCTGCTATGGCTGCGATTTAGGGTAGCTTTTGTAAAAGCGTGCACCTGCCCCGAGAGGGTGTGACAAGATGAGATGATCTCCCCAACTTCGCTCTCCGGCATCGGCTCGGCGACGACCATGTAGACATAGGGCTTGCCGCGCAGTCCGCGCATGAAGCGATCCAGGCTTTGAGGGTGAGAGGCTGGTTTATCGGATTTCTTGATTGAAGGGATTCCTGTAAAAGCGCGCGCGTGGCGATAGGTGCTCAGTGGAACATGAACGCGCTCAGCAATCTGTTGATAATCTTCGACCAGCTTAACGCGAGTCCCGGGCCAATTGGAGCACAGGAACTGCCCTAACTGATCGGCGAACAAGCGCGGCTGCGTGCCGTGCTCGCGCGCCACAACCCCAATGTAGATACGGTTGCGCATGCCATCGCTGGAGATCATGAAGATCAGGGCGTAGCGCGGGTCGTGACAGGCTGCCAAAGATGTCTGAATGGCGGTGAAGTATTCGCTCATGTCCTCTGTGACGGGCTTGCCAACCTGCTCCAACTCCAGGATAGCGAGGTCGGGCTGTTGAGGAATATCATCGTCAGTCATACGCATATAGTCATTGGCGAAAATGGGACCATCCAAATAGTCGCGTCCCAAAGTAAAGAGCAGCGACTTCGACAAAGCGTCGCCGGCCTCCATGAGCATTTCGGGAGTCAGTTCGGGGTCAGCTGGAATCAAATTGGTTTCGTCAGTCATGAAAAGATCCAATATTCAAATCACGAAATTGGGCGAATAACACTAATCCCACGAATTTGTATTTTGTTATTCGTGCTATTCGTTCATTCGTGTCATTCGTGATAACCTTATACCCTCTTGTTTAGGCTATCCGAGTTTAATGGTAAATACCTGATCTCCAAAGCGCAACTCATCTCCAACGTGTAACATTAGGGTCTGATTCGCGGTGAGTCGTTCATCATTCAAAAAAGTACCGTTGGTGCTGCCCAAATCTATGAGTTCTATAGATTCATCAGTCCTGTGCAGTTCGGCGTGGATGCGAGATACTTTGTCGCTCTCCAACCAAACCAGGCATTCGCGGGCGCGACCCACCTTGGTCACGCCGATGTTCAAGGGATAGGCCTTGCCCTCCTCGGGCGAGACTAACTGCAACCCAACCTCAGAAACAGAATCGGCATCTTGGGTGGTATCAGCATTGCTTACAGGTTCAGCATCCTCTTCTAGTTCGGCCACCGGCGGCAGCTCGATCACCAGGCTAACGCCTGGTTTCAACGTCCCCATCGCAGCGCCAAACGCCAGTCCAACCCCGCGTACCACGATCTCATCGGGATTATCCGCCAGCACTACCTTTTCATCCCCAAAACGCTCCCGCAGATGGCGTACAATACTGAACAACTGTACACCGCCTCCAACCAGCGCAACCTGGTTGATATCCTGATCCGTCAGCCCGATGGCTTTGATAGCCCTGGCGATCAAATCTTGGAAAGACTGATTTAAATGACCTGCCACTTTACTGAACGTAGTTTGGTCAATCTTCATCAGACTGCGATAAACCTGGCCATCGCGCATTACCAGGGTGATCATGCGCTGGGCGCTGATATCATCACCCGAATTTCCATTTTGCATCAGACGACGGCTGAGCGATTCCTTCAATCGCAGCGCGTAAATGCGCAAGGTCGCCATTGCCGAAGGATCATCAGCCAAAGCAGATGCGGGCACATTTAACTCATCAGCCAGATACTTGGCCATCTCGGCATCATACAGGCCGCCGCCGAAAGGTTCACCGTAACGGCCAAGGTATAGAAGTTCACCAGTTCGGGGATCAATCTGACCAGCAATAATGTCTGTTGTACTGCCGCCAACATCAACGATCAGCGTCACGCCACCATGGGCGTTGCTCAAGAGGCCCTGCCTTCTCAGGCTCAGGATGGCACCTTCAGGCTCAGGAACAAACTCTATTTGCGTATGAATTTTTTCGGGGAAACAGCCCAATACCAGGGCTTTAAAATCTTCCAGGATCACGCCACCGTGATCATAGCCCCAATGAACCGGGTAGGCAAATGCAAAGCGTACGCTTTCATCAAAAGCGCTCGCCCGCCACTTCTCCCCCCGGATCTGTTCGACCACGGCTTCGAGCAGCATTCGAGTGAAATCTAAAGCCTGAGCATGGGTGTAGCGCTTCTGGTGCGGCAAGGGGTTAGGCTCCAGATGCGAGCCAATACAAGGTTTGAAATATTCACGCACGCGTTCGCGGGCGTTCTCGTCCTCGAGCTGTCCTTGGGATACTTCACCAAAACTCTCAATAGCTGATCCATCTGGGGTATGTGTGAAAATGGCGGGGAGTTTTCGCTCGGAGAAGCTGGTTAACGGCGAGGGTTGAGGATCCCCCATAATACGGATCAGATTGCCATTAAGACGGTAGCCCACTCTGTATAAACGCCAATTAGTCGCCCCGCAATCCAAGGCGAAGAGTGTTACTTGTTTGCCATTGCCCATGGAAGCTCGCTCTTTGAAGATGTCATTGCGAGCGGACGCCTATGGTGGTAGCGAAGCAATCTCATAATCAGAAACTGGGGATTGCTTCGCAACCTATGGTTGCTCACAAAAACAGTAAAGGTATGTAGTAATCTTATTATACACACAGATTCGCTAATCCCTGCCCATTCACCCATCAAATTGCTTTCAAATTCTGAATCGGGTTCACTGGGAATCGCCGGGGTTGGCTCCCAAATTTGACCATTACCACGGGAATTTCTAGAGATCCCTGAATCATACAGATCGTTACGAGACAAATTCCTGTATAATAGCAATGTCGTTCTCATTAATCTTCGGGAGGCACGTACATGGCAAGTTTATCCGGGAAAACGCTGGGCAAGTACCAGATCACCGAACGCCTGGGCCGCGGGGGCATGGCAGAAGTCTATAAAGCATATCATCCCCAACTCGAGCGCTACGCCGCGGTAAAGGTTTTGCACGGATTTCTGGCCGAGGGGCAGGATTTCCAGGCCCGTTTCCAACGTGAGGCCAAGGCCATCGCTGCACTGCGTCACCCTAATATCGTGCAAATCTACGACATCGATACCGATGAAGATAATTATTATATGGTCATGGAGTTCATCGATGGGGGCACACTCAAAGATCGCCTGATCCAGTCCAGCGGACCCCTCACCATCCAAGAAATGGCGCATATCTTCCGTGAAATCGCCTCAGCCCTCGACTATGCTCACCGTCAGGGTGTCCTTCACCGCGATATAAAACCTGCCAATGTGCTGCTGGATGATTCTGGCCGTGTGGTATTGACTGATTTCGGTATCGCCCGCATTGTCAGCGAGACACAGTTCACAGTCACTGGAACTTTGGTCGGAACGCCTGCCTATATGTCTCCCGAACAGGGTAAGGGCATGCCGATCGCATCATCCAGCGACATCTATTCTTTGGGCATCATCCTCTACGAGATGGTAACGGGCAAAGTTCCATTCGATGCTGATACCCCATTGGCGGTGATCCATAAACACATCAACGAGCCGCTGCCCTCGCCGCGCACCATCAGGGATGATATTCCCAGGGTTTTAGAAGCAGTGATTGTCAAAGCGCTGGCTAAAGAGGCTGAAGATCGCTATCAATCCGCTGCGGAGATGGTCGATGCCGCTGAGAATGCATTTCTCGATTTTGCTAAAGTGACTATGGCCGAGACGATGTTCGATCCCCCTGACCCCTCTACAAGCTCAGTGGAAACACAACCCGACCTCGAAGCTGCTCCTGCACCCGAGCCGACGATTGCTTCCAAAGCGACTGTGGCTATGGAACCTGATGATGAACCAAAACCAACGGTGGCAATGAAACCCGAAGATGAAGACATTGCAATCAAGGCAACAGTTGCCATGGAGCCGGAACCTTCACCCAAGCCCCCGGTAGTGAAACCAATTCCAAAACCCAAACCGAAAACAATACCGAAACCCAAGCCTAAAGTAAAAGTCAAACCGCTGCCTATCATTCTGAGCATTGTGGGGTTAGCAGTTATTGCTGCATTTCTCGTTTGGGGAATTCCAAAATTGTCTGGGAGCGGGGGTGGTGCTGATTGTACATCCATCGATGAATGCCAGGCCTTAGCTGAAGAACGCTGGGGGACTGGCGACATCGAAGGTGTGATCATAGCCCTGGAAACAGCTCTCGGATACGTTCCCAATAATGAACATCCACCTAACGCCCATTTGTGGTGCCAAAAGGGAGAGGCCCTTGTCGCAATGGTTCGATTTGAGGAAGCCGTATCGAGCTTTGAAGATTGCATGAACTGGACGGAAGATAACCCCGACTTAGAAGATATCCGCAACTTTGCGCAAGTCCAAATCGAGTCCCTTCCCACCGGCTCATCAGAATGTGGTTCACCTGAAGAATGCCACGGCCTAGCCGAAGAGTTGCGAAACAACGGTGATATCCAAGGAGCTTTGGAAGCAATCAATACGGCTATCCACCTCGTCCCTGAGGGAGAATATCTCGCTTTTCACTATATAGTTTGTCTCGAAGGGGAACTGTATAATCAAGATGGAGATTGGGAAGAGGCCATCCGAAGTTTTGAATCCTGCATCGAATGGACAGAAGGCGATCCTGGTCTTGAAGATGTGCGGATTTACGCCCAAGAACAGATCGATATGATTAATAACCGCTAAATGTTTCTGCTAACGCGGGGAGAAAAATGAAGAAAATAGTCATTCAAAGAAAGACAGCAAAGGTTTCTCTCGCTGTCTTTCTAACCATACTCTTCTGCTGTGCAATACCAATGCCTGTCAGCGCGGATATTGCGCCCCCCGAGATGCCGCCAGGAGCCAATCCACATCCTGGCAGCGAGATCACTCAGGTACGTATGGTCGCAGAAACGGTGCTCATCGAGGTACTGGATGAATCTCCCGATGAGAGTCTAGGACAAGCGCGCGTTACTGCACAATTTCAAATGCAGAATCTGGGCAGTGAACCTGAAGCCTTGATGGTGCGCTTCCCGATCAGCTCAAATGATGGCTTTTATAACTTCACAGAAATTCGTGATTTTCAAGTGAGTGTGGATGGTACCCTAATCTCCACTTCGCCAACTGAATATGTTGGTGGTGAATTCGGGGATCTGATCCAATGGGCCGAATTTGAAGTCATCTTCCCCCCGGGCCAGGATGTACTCGTTGAAGTAGCTTACACCCTCGAGGGTAGCGGAGAATACCCATTTATTTCGTTCAAGTATATCCTTGAAACCGGCGCCGGCTGGAAGGATACTATCGGCAGCGTCGACCTGATCGTACGCCTGCCCTATGAAGCCAACCACCACAACGTGTTCATTGATTCATCTCCAGGGTGGGGTCAAACTTCCCCCGGAGCAACACTGGAAGGACAAGAAATTCGCTGGCATTATGATGATCTCGAACCTGAATACCAACACAACCTATCGATTGTCATGGTAATGCCCAGCGCCTGGGATAAAGTGCTCACAGAACGCGAAAATATAACTTCTGACCCAGAAGATGGAGAAGCCTGGGGACGTCTGGGGAAAATCTATAAGGATATTTCTTTATTGCGGAGGGGGATTCGCCGTGATATTGGTGGGGAAGAGTTATACGACCTCAGCAGGGAAGCCTATGAACAATGTTTGGTTCTGCTCCCTGATGATGCCGTGTGGCATGCTGGATTCGCGGACTTGCTATATTCACGTTATTATTGGGAAGAATTTGTCGCTGGGGGATTCAACCTGAGAAATTACCAACAAGCTATCGAAGAATACCAGCTTGCCTACTTCATCTCTCCCCACAACCCGCGAGTTTACGAGATGATTCTTGATGTTTCATATGACACTGATGCCATCAAACTTGTCGCTGACAAATTCATCTTTCACTGGTTGACCACCACCCCCACCCTGGCACCCAGCAGAACACCAACCGTCGTGCCTACTCGTACAGCCAAGGCCACCGCTGCAGACACCCCCACGCTTGCTCCAACAACTACAGCCACATCGCCGCTACCAACAGCAACCAAAGAACCAACCGCCAATCTGCAACCAACAACCACGCCAAAGGGGATGAGTCAGCAACCTGAGAAGGAACCATCCTCCCCTATCTGTGGATCACTGTTGATCATTCCTCTGGGGATATCTTTGGTTTACCTTTCCTCGGCTATCCACGTAAGGCGGGACACTATGATACATTGACGTAGCGGCACAATGAGGTCAAGTATGATAATCTATTGCTTCAAATTCCCGAAAACAAGAAGCAACCATGATTATCGCCGCCGCAGTTCGTAACCGAGAT
>JADHXE010000184.1 GCA_016783125.1 Anaerolineales bacterium | reverse complement strand
GTTCCACCCCCCGCACACCCCTATTTCCGGGATTACTTCCACTGGAATGAAACGCACCCATTTCATTTCAGACATCTAAACCTTCACGCCCAAGCTGACCGAGGATCAATGACAACTCACCGCGATGGTGAATTTCATGCACCAAGACGTGCCAAATAACGAAGCCGATGGTAATTTCTCTACCCCATGGGGCTTTGAGTTTTTTCTTCAGATCATCAATCTCCAACGCGGCCAAATAGGCTTGTGTCTCTGCATGAACGTCATCCAAAAGCTCTTTGATGGCCTCCATCGTCGGGTAATTCTTTAGCGTGTGTTCGTTGGGCCATTCATCAACTTGACGCTGAATCACATAACGGAACCACCCATCTTCGGCGTTGGCAATATGCAAAATTATCTCGCCTACTGACCAGGCGCCTTCGTATGGTTTGTGGTCAAGCTCATCATCGTTGAATTTTTCGATAATTTCCAACAATCCAGTACGAACCCCCTTCCAGTGAGAAAAAAGTTGTGTGAGTTTCATTTCTGCCTCTCCAAAGTCAAGAAAAATCCCCAACCCCCACGCGCCAACTTCAAATCCCCGTCTGAATTTCCATCAACGGGAGGAGCAACAACCCCCTCGCCGTATAACCAACTTGAAAGCTGATTCATATCAATTTATAAAACGCATCGATCATCAGGCGACCGCCGAAGAATAACAACATCACACCGCTAACGGCGAAAATTGCTTGTTGAAATCTGTTTCCAAAGAACTGCCCACCTTTGAATGATAGCGCCGACAAAAACCAATCCCACAGCAGATCACACAACCAGTGACCCACGGCAAAGGCGGCGAAACCCAGCACCCCGAACTCCACTGAACGCAAGATCAAGGCTGCCCCCACTGTTACCCACCAGACCAGGAAATAGGGATTGCCAATGCTGAACAGAACCCCTGCCATCACAGGTGAACGAGAGTCCACCCGCTGCTCATGCACAAGCACTTCCTGGCGAATACTGCGCAGCATACCAATCCCCATCCATAGAATGAACAACCCGCCTGCGATGCCGATAGTGATCCTGACATAATCGGCTTCGAGTAAGGCTCCAATACCAAAGAAAACCGCCACCATCAAGGGAAACTCGACGAGGCCGTGCCCAATGGCCACCAGCGCGCCAGCCCGCGGGGACTCGCTGCCCTTGCCCACCACAACCGCGGTGATCGGTCCCGGCGCCATCACGCCAGAGAGGGAGATCAGAATTGCTTCAGAGAGAAAAAGCAGAAAGGGCATCATCTTAGTTGAAGGCGGTAATACAACCACAGGAAGAAGACCACGAAAATCCCCATCACGACCCAGCCCATAACGGGACCCCCGCCCGCCATAGCGATGCTGATCCCGATCCCCAAGACCGCGCCAGCAGACCAGATCAGTTTCAGATTCAACATCCCGCGGAACGCTTCTGCACTCGCGTTGCGCCCCAAGAAAGATTCAATCCCAATGCCGAACAAGGCCGCGGCTACCAAACGGCTGGTCAGCGGATCTATGGTGTGCCAGCCAAAGAGGCCCAACAACCACTCCGGCGCGATGAATTGCGGCACAGCAAAGAGCATATCGACCACAAAGTGAACAACGAACCAAAAACGAAGTCTATCGGGTACCATCTTCTTCTCCTATACTCATAACTCTCGCTCATCGGTGATCAGCGCTATCCGGTTGGATACAGGTCAGCATACATACGATTATCCAAATATCAACGCAAAGCAGAATTAGGTTTTTTTGCATGGCTCATTTTGAACCAAAAACACCCTTCGTCGAGCTCAGGACATGCCTTTACAATTAGCGTCACAGGTTTGCTTCGCTCGCTTTGCGCACCTTCGGTGTGCGTGCCGTTGGCATCACGAATGATTACAAATATCGCGAATTCCACGAATTTTTCATGGCTTTTTTTGTGCTATTCGGCTAATTCGTGCATATTCGTGTTTTCTTTTGCTTCATATTTGTCAAGCTAGATTCTCAGTATTCTGAACCATGCCGATTTTTTCAAGCAACAGCATGACGAGCGCGCCAGTTTTGGAATAGCTTTTTCAACCCGATAGAAGGCAGCAGCACAACCGGATACCACACCGGGCCGCCCGTGACCCAAACCAGCCCGGTAAACGAGCCAAAACCAATCGCGCAGCTCATATTCCAGTGACGAGTGACAAACAACGAAGCGAAGAATAAAATGAAGCCAATCGTCGTCTGAAGAGGCACGATCATCCAGAACACGCCCACCATGGTAGCCATGCCCTGTCCGCCACGGAAGCCCACAAACAGGGAGAAGTCATGGCCCAGCACAGCCATAGCTCCCGCCAGGTAGGCCACCCATGGCGCCAGGTTGAAGTAACGCACCAACTCAACAGCCAATGCTCCTTTAAAAATATCGGCAGCACCCACCAGGATCCCTTCCAACTTACCGACTGTCAGGAAGGTGTTCTTAGCACCCATATTACCATCCCCAAGCCGCCAGATTTCCTTCTTGCCGACGAATTGGGATACCAGATAGGCGGAGGGCAATGCCCCCAAAAGATAAGATAAGCATAGAACTAAACAGATTTGTACGGACATATCAGGCCTCCAAATTTCAAGAACACTAAGCAAAGGAAGGCGTGATGTGAAATAGTGCCACTTTCATTGTATAACAAAAAGAGGCTCAAATAAAGCCTCTTTTCGCGATGACATACTGAATTGAGTTATGCGACTGCGATTGATTTCCTGGCCAACTTGGGAAGTAGTCTATTCAAGACCAGGATGATCCTTTCCCTCATGAAGGGGTACCAGACATCCTCCTCCTGATCAACCCAGCGCGAGAGGATATTCTCATCACACTCGCCAATGACCGCATCTTCGACATCGAAGATATGCCAGACGGATAGCTCCTGATACCCTTCAAAGTAGCTCACTGCAATGCGCGTCTTCCATTCTTCATTGCCCCCAACCAGTTGAATATTTTCCTCGCGCAGCTCTCGCTCAACCGCCTCGGCGGGACTCTCCCCATCATCAATGGCGCCGCCGGGGAGGGCCAACTTGCCGTCCTTGCGATGGAGAGTGCCCAAGATAGCACCATCGCTGCGCCGAACGATCAAAGCTCTGGCGCTTGAACGTCCAAAGGGTAAATAGACTGTTTTCTCTTCCCCCAGAATTTCTTTACCGCCTTGAAACCAAATTTCTTTATACTCAGCTTTCATAATACCCTCCTACCTATACCACTAAGACTCGAAGACACTAAGGAATTAAACCATTTGTGAGTCCACTGAAAAAAGGTCGATTTCACCGCAGAGACGCTGAGAACGCAGAGATTTTTAAAATAATGTTTGAGAAATCCAAAGAAATGTGTGCGTTCTTTTTACTTTTTGGTATCTCTCGTTCATATTTTTGCTCCGCGTACTCTGCGTCTCCGCGGTGTTGTAGTTTTTTCAGTGGAGTCATTTGTAGCTTTTTTGTATTCGTCAAGAATACCTTGAACAGATGTCATCGCTTTGCGTGCATCCGCATTGCGAATGGAGCTTCGCCACGCTCGCTCTGCGCGCCTCCGGCGGGAATGAAGCAATCTCCCCGCTGAATTGGAGATTGCTTCGTCGCCGCCAACGGCGGGCGCTCCTCGCAATGACAGTATTGTACAAGTTTGTGTTGATGAGTACACATTTGTAGCTTTTTCTTTGTGCCTTAGTGCCTTGGTGGTGAATCTCTACAAATACACCCGCTCAATGCCCTGCACATACTTGGAACTGCGCGTCATGCGGAAGGGGAATCCAGCGGTGATACGCCCGGCATCGGGATCGTCTTCGGACTGGTACTTCAACTCGACAACGATGTCATCGTAATCGACTTGTTTGTAAATAAAGCGATTGCTGAACTTATTGAGATGGTAGAAGGTCAAGCCGGTATCGACGGTCACGCGGAAGCGGCGGTCGGGGGTGGCAAAGTACCAGCGCAGATAACGATTGAGCAGCACTGGCTCAAGGGCCAGCAGTGCGCTCTTCACGTCCACAGGGAGGTCCGAGGCGCGGATGACATTCTTGAAGCCGCGCTCGGTGAAGCCCTCGTCAAAGGCAAAAGCCGGGAAGGGGTATTGCGCCTTGGTGCCCACCATACCGCGTTTGATTTTGAACTCCAGCAATGGATCGTCAACCTGACGGAAGAGGTCATGATACCAGCGCAGGCGCGCTTTCTTGCGTTCGGTAACGCCATCGACGTTATCGAAAAAATTCTCCATCCACGGGTCGTCCATGTAGATATTGTTGATATAGCGCGGCGGATAGATCTCCGAAAACATGGCCGGATGCCCTTTGATCAGGGCGATAGCCTGTTTAGCATCCAACTGGTCGACGAAGAACTTGCGCTCGTAGCGGTATTCGCGAATCGGGAGATTGTCAGTCATGATGTTCACTCAAAAAGCAATAGACCGAAAAAAGGGTGTGCGTGGGGGCGTACGCCCCCACGCACACCCTTTTTTCGGAACTCTCACTACGAAGGCTACCAGATACCTTTATTGTCTAAGAAGGTGATTTCCAGCGCATCCGACAGTCCGCGCAGGGCGGCCTTGGCGGCTTTCAGCCTATCCATATTGCGGAACTCCACCAGGAAAGAGCCTTCCAATGCAGCCCCAGAATCATCAAAGCGCATCAGTTTGACCTGGGCGCAGTGCGGCGAGAGGGCATCCATGATGGTTTCCAGCTCGACCTTGTTCGGGTTGTGGCTGGCCACGGTGACATGCAGGTTGAAATCCGCCTGGCGGCCGCGGAACAGGCGCATCGCCCCCAGGATCAGGATGGCCATTATCATCGCCAATATGGTGATGACGCGCTGATTGTCGCCCAGGCCGATGCCGATGGCGATGGCGAAGAACAAGTAAGCCAGTTCTTCTGGTTCTTTGATGGCAGCGCGGAAGCGCACAATCGACAGCGCACCCACCAGACCCAAAGACAGCGCCACCGACGAGCGCACTACCAGGATGATGAAGGTCGTGGTCACGGTAATCAGGATAAAGTTGGCCGCAAAACGCCGCCGGTTGGAGAGCGACGAACCCCAATGAACGTACACCCTGCTCAATATAAACGACAGCACCATCGACAAGAGCAGGTTGACAATGAAGGTGGACAACTCCAGGGGGTTGGCCTGGCTGCTGGTCAATTCAGTGATCAGGTCGCTGACGCTGACGCGGCCGGCCGCCGCCTCGGGCGCAGCTGCTTCCGCATCCACGGACTCGGCTGGTTGCGCTTCATCCGCTGGGGGGGCTTCTTCCTCCCCAACCATGGGCGCAGGTCCCTCCACAACTGTAGCCGACAACGTGAAGTCGTCGAAATCCACAGATGAGTCGCCTTCCACCATGAGGCCGATCCCGCCCCCTAGCAGCGGATCATCATCTGTTACCTGGATGATTTGCTGGCCATCCAGGTAGACGGTGTGCTGGCCGCCGCTGACAGTGATCTTGAACTCCAACCACTCTCCGGTGGAGCCAGTCCACTCATAGCCTCCCATCTCCTGAGGTTGATCTTCGAGAGTCTTTTCCAGCATAATGCCATCCGGGAAAATGATCAGCGCGTAGCTGCCTTTTTCGCTCATAAAGTAGCGGATGAAGACCGCCCCCGGGGCACTCTGTTTGACCTTTACACTTATAGTGCCATCGCCATACTCGCCGAACTTGGCAGCGAAATTCCCTGGGCTGATGCGCAAGACCCCATCCTGCACGACAGACTCTTCGGATCGCTCCCAGCCCGGCAAAGCCTCTTCATCGAAGGTCTCGGTGGAAGGCTCATCCTGGGCAAGGACTCCTGCGACTGGCAGGAAGAGAATAGCCAAAAGGATGATCAGTGAGATGCCTTTGTAAATGTGCTGTTTTTTCATGGTCTTCCTCCATTTTCACCGCCAAGGCGCGAAGAGCGCGAAGGATTCTTTTTTTCTCTGCGTCTCTGCGACTCTGCGTTAAAACTCTTCATTGATCTTGTCGTAAAACTCCCTGCACGTACTCCGCCCGGCGATTGGTCAGATCGACAATAAACTGCAAGCCAGCGTCGAACTCTTCAATCGATGTCTGCGCCGAGGAGCCAAGGTACATCTTGTCGCCATCGCCCTCATAAAGGCGCGGCTTGACCATGGCGTGCCAGCCTTGAGCCAGGGCGCCGATATTTTCCTCGTTGTAATAATGCCGGATGAGTAAATCCAGATAGGCCTGATACGTCTGGCGGTACTCCTCGACTTCGAAGACCCTGGTGAACAAGGGCCGGTACTGCAGCGGGCCGATGCTCTGCTCCATGCCGAAAATGGGATAGTCGTAATCGCCGCCAAACATGCCCCAGGAATTGCCCATATCCCAGGCGATCCATTCGAACTTGTCAGTACCGGGGTTGTTGTAAATATAGTAATTGTTGCCCGTGTCTGGATACTGGTCAAAGTTCAGGTTTAAAAAGATCACCGCCAAATAACGTAAGAAGCCATCCACATTGAACACGGTCTCCAACGAACGAGCAAAATCCTCGGGAGTCGCATATTCCACCCCATCGATCACATAACATAAATTGATGATGTCGCTGTAATCGGCCTGCGCCGGGTCCTTGTACATCAGCGCATAGGCCAGCTCGCCGCGCGGCTTGGGGTAATCCTCGATATTCTCGCCGTAATAGGCCAGGTCAGCAGCGCCCTCCTCGAACCAGGCATCGGCCTTATACAGGTTGCCGGTGTCGTTCTCGCGGCCAAAGCGGTTGCCCAGGTATTTGCGGTCGGGCCGCTCAACCATGGTATAGACTCCAATGAAATCGGCCGGCTGCGCATCATCGTCGGTGATATCCACCCACAACTCGACATAAGCCGTGAAGCCGCCGGGCACGCCAGCGAACTGCATCATATCGTAGGCCATCTTCTCGCGCAGCATGGAGGGGTCGCCGAAGTTGTTATGAAAGATCAGCATCTTCAGGTTGCGGTATTCCTGCCCGGGGATGAAGGCGTTGAAATCCAGCTTGAAGGGCTTCTTATCCCCCGGGAACCACAGGGTGCTGTTGCCCTTGGGGCTGATACCCACCTGCTCAACGCGCTCGCCAAACACTGTCGCATCGGCCTGAACCATCAACTTTTCCCCGGGGTCGGCCATCATGGCATTCCAATTAGCCTGGGCCATCTCGACCTGGACTTTGCGCACCTGCGACTGATCGAAGATTGTCCAATAGTCTACATTGCTGGAAGCCGGATGCAGCACATGCACCATCACGCTGGCCGTGGCCGTAGCGCCCTGGTCATTGGTGACTTTTACGGCGATGGTGTAATCGCGCGGCTTGGTGTAGACGTAGGAAGCATAGCCCCCCTCGGCAGTGGCGTCAGACTCGAAGGAACCATTGCCGTCCAGATCCCATTCGTAACGCACAATTTTTCCATTGGGATCATTCGTTCCGAAAGCGCTGAAGTAAACCGTCAGTGGAGCCCAGCCGCGGTTGGGCAGCGCGTAGGCGAAAACCTGAATGGTCGACTCAACCTGGGGTGGCGTGGCAGCCGGAACCGAAGAAGCTGATACTACGCCCCAAACCAGCGCGCCGACCACGAAGATGGCGATGATCCCCATCTCGAAGATGCGCAGCAGGTCGTAGTCTTGGCGGGATTGTTTCATGGGGATGGCTCCAGCGAATCGGGTTGAACTTGAACATTATTATATACGAGAATCTTCTTTTTTTACGATGATGCCGCCTCATGAGTTATGTTCATGGTTATAGTGGTTTTGGATACAACACCCAATCAGGTATAATTATTACAAGGATACCGACTTTGAGCAAAATAAAAGATATCCAAGCTCTTGTTCGATATGGGCTCTACTATTTGACCGAGCACGCCGACGAAGAGGCTATGTTCGATAATTTCGATATCTACGATGTCGAAAACGGTATCCTCACTGGCAAAGTCAATAGAACCTGGCCCAAAGAAGGCAAATATGAAATCATTGGTGTCTCTTTGGATAGGCGGACTATCGGTATCGTATGCCGCTTGACTCAATCGAATAAAGTCCGTGTTATCACTGTCTATGAAGACAAACCCTAACAAATGGCTAAGGAAAATAACACAATGAATTTTTGGGATGGAGAAACCTGCGAATACTGTAATGGCGCTATTATCGAAAAGCGAGTGACTCTTCATCGAAAAGTAAAAAGGAACTATATACTTATCGAAAATGTGCCAGCAGGTGTTTGCACTGAATGCGGAACGCGTTATTTTGCTGCGAATGTTCTCAAGATGATAGAAGAGAGTGTTCGAGGCAAACGACAAGCTGCCCGTGAAGTAATTGTTCCTGTATTCGCATTGTAAATATTTCTAGCAGACCGGCTTACTGTCTGGTTCCGCGATCTATCCTGCCCTCCTGAAATTATTGCTCTCTCACGAACGCCTAAAAACTCATTCCCCGCGATTACAAAAAGGGCGATGATTGTGATTTCGAAGATGCGCAGGGGGTCGCGGGCGTGCCAGGGTTGGTTCATTAGGAATGGCTCCAGGGTATTGGGTTGAGCTTGTACATTATTATATACGAAGTTTATCTGCGTTTGAATTCCTCTGACGAAAATGGGGGTTTATAAAGGTGTAACCCTCACTGATCTGTTAGAAAACTATTGGGGGCTACTGCTGTTTTAGTCTCTTATGTTTCTTACCAACATCCTCAATTTATCCTCTACTGTCCTTACTAAGATCGAAACCACATCAATCACTTCTTCAATATCGTTATTTGTCAATTCAATAACATTCCCATCTATTGTTTTCCCATTTCTGTGAACGATATCATGTCTGGTTTTAACAATCTCAATTACGGGACCTAAATCATTGGGGAATTCTATTGCCAATACTCTCTTATACATACCTGAAACATCAGGTATTCTATGGTATATCAATTTGCTGAGGTATTCAGCAACTTCCTCCTCAATATTGTCATATCGCTCAAAAATATCCGAAATCGCAGTTTTTCTTTCAGAAAATTCTTTTTCTTCATTGACTAATTTGCGCACTAATGTTTTATCATTCAGCACAGTGTTCATAAATGCATCTGATAAATATGTCTCCATCAATGTAACAACTGTGGCATAAAGCATTCTCAAGAAAACAAGATGTAGTTCAGATGCCCTTTTTTCAAAATCCAATCGTAGTAATAATTGAATATTGGAAATCCCCTCATCTTTACTTTCCGCTAAGTTGGGATAGAAAAAAAGTCCACCTCCTGGTAAGCTAGAGCAGAAAAGAGACACAAGGAGGTGGACCATTTCTGCTATCGATCATACCATATCAGCGTTAATTGTACTGGTACAGGATTTACC
>JADHXE010000183.1 GCA_016783125.1 Anaerolineales bacterium | reverse complement strand
GGGGCATTATCGCCAATAACCTGAAAAACATCGGACGATCCGTTGTTGCTAAATCAGGATAAGTTGGTAAGGTTCAAACAAAAAGATAAAATCCGATGAAACGCGCTTTCCTACCGTGTTTCGCACCACAAACTAGCTAGAAATAATTATACTCTCCTACGGTCAATAGTTTGCAAAAAAACAGAAATTCTGAATATGCCTTACGCGCACACATGCATATGGCAAGGTGCATAAGCTATAATATTCCCACAAAGCGCAATATGCCAGACAACCTTAGTTGCAAACATTATCGTCCCAGGTTACATTTTATCCTGCATCATTTTAAATGACTATACAAACAAAATCACTGCCCGAACAGATTGCTGCCAGCACGACAGGCACAATCGCCCAGCAAACATTATCGATTGGGAAAACTGCAACAGTAATGGGCAACACCTCACGGGGAATTTTCATCAAGACAGAACCGAAATGGGTTTTATTTGTGTCTTACGAGGATTATCGCGGCCCGATGACCGTCAACCTGAAGGGCGATATTACGCCTTTGCGGAACCTGACGAATGGAGGGTTGGTTCGGATTACCCCAGGGCAGATATCTATCCCCAAAGCTGATCTAATGATTTCTACCGCAGATGCAGCAGTATGGCAGCCCCAGCCGCCCGCTACGGGGGCCTATCGAGCCGCCGAATGTTTCGCCCGCATGAAGACCTTCGCCTGGGATGCATATCAACACAAGAAAGGTTCTGGTCTCAGCGGCTTACTTCCCTACCCGTTGGATATGCCATGTGAAAGCAATAAAACGGGTCCCGTCGCCCAGGATTTCCAGAAAGACATCCTGAGCATAAACATTTCAGACCTGCCATCCACTACAGAGAATATCAATAAAATCCTCGGCCGCGGTGCGGGCCTGACCCCCTCCGGGGATGACTTCCTGATCGGGTTATTGCTGACCCTCAACCGCTGGGAAGATGTGCTCAGGTTAGATTCCGATCTAGGTACTTTCAACGAACAAATCGTTCAGTCCGCTTACAACAAAACCACCACCCTGGGTGCCAACCTGATCGAATGCGCTGCGCACGGCCTGGCCGACGAACGCCTGATCAACGCCCTGGATTACTTGATCACCGGCGCAGGCAAGCAAGAACGCATCCTGAACGAATTACTGAGTTGGGGAAATTCATCTGGGATTGATGCATTGGTTGGGATGGTAGCAGTGATGTCAGCAGGGAATACCGTTAAACAATGAAAAAACGCAGACCATGTGGTCTGCGTTTCACTTTCAGTAGCGGGGCCAGGACTCGAACCTGGGACCTTCGGGTTATGAGCCCGACGAGCTGCCACTGCTCCACCCCGCGTTGTTTTGCGAACGGGCGGCATTATAGCACGCTGACTATCATGCGTCAAGGCAAATTTCGGCCAGACGGCTGGCACGCATCGATTTTTAGAGAGTGCCCATTATCTGCACAATATTAGGTGTGGCGGATGGTACTGGTGTATCTGTTTTTGTTGGCACCGGGCGTATCCGATGCTATGGGAACTATATATTGATGATAGTACGCACCAGTAGGCCATTAGGGATTCACCGTAATTGGCACCAACATAGAATTGTTTCCTTCATCGCTTTCATCGACAGTATTCGTAGTATCGGCGACTGCCTTTGTGTTGATCGTCGCATATTGACTGGGATACCCGGCATAGGTGCAAGTAAGTACTCTGCCACCCATAGCATTGACATTATCAACGTTCCATGTGCATGCGGGAGCTGGATAATTTTCGCCTGGATACCAGGCCACTGTGAAAGGCCCAACAGCTAATGCATTACCCTGGTTATAAACCTGCACGGTCACATCGACCGGGTTACCCTGCGTGGGCGTTGCTGGATTGAGTTCAAGCAGATTGATAATCAGGTCAGGTTTGGCAGCTACGGTTGGCGTGTCAGTCGGCGTTGGCGTGGATGTGGGTGTAGCAGTCTCTGTAGATGTAGACGTCGCTGTAGGCGTAGCACTCGGAGCCAGGGCAACGATCTTGACCCAGAAATTCCCATCCGCGTTCCCGCCCAAGCCAAAAACAACATTATCGGATGAGCGCAGCAAGAAATTGCCTTGATAAGTACCAGCGGCGCTCGGCGCTACCAGATCAACTGAGATATCGGCTGTCGCGCCCGATGGCACTGTTCCGCTGGTGAATTGAGAATCGTTTGGCGCGTTCATCTGGTCGCCGCTATCGAAAATCAGACGATAGCCAGAAGTCCAATCACAAGTGCCAATATTTTTGAGCCGCCAGGTTTTCGTAAAAACAGTCCCAGCGACAAGCTCGGTGTTGTCAGGGATAGTGACATCGTCAACGAACTGGGCCCAATTGCAGGGAAGGGGCGTGTTGGTCGGCGTTGGACCGGGGGTATTGGTGTACTGCTGCGTAGCCGTGTTCTCAGGCGTAGCTGATTGCTCCGGCGCAGTGGAATCCGTGGCAGTTGGGGCCTGACCCGAGGCGATTTGAGTCTCGAGGATCGCCTGGGTGAGCTTGGCGGAGACAGTCTGCCGGGCCAGTGTGGACATCAGACCTTTGTCAGCTTCGCCGCCAGAGCCAGGCATATTACAGCCAGCCAGGAAGGCGATCAAGAGCAGGCCGGTGATGAGCAGAAAAAATCGCTTGCTGTGTAACATTTTCATAGATCCACCTCCCCATCACAACAATTGCATGGGCTGAATTTTGGATGCCCCAATACTAAGGGATTCATCTCTGATCGTCAATAAGAAGATTGAAGGCAATTACTCAAGCCAAGGGAAAGATATCCCTTTTTCGGGAACTTTCTATCTATGGCTGAGTAGATATTCAGCGGATATGGAAATCCGCCCTACAATGCCGTAAAAGCGCTTCTTCGCACGCGCATTGACGCTGATTTCGGCCTGACGTATAATCCGGGTGCCGGGGAAGTGCTGGAATTGGCAGACAGGCGTGACTTAGGATCACGTGCCCCTAGGGCGTGTGGGTTCGAGCCCCACCTTCCCTACCTTGATCCGAAAAATAGGTGTGCACGGGTGCATATGCACCCGTGCACACCTATTTTTCGGACACTTGCATCATATAAGAACTATATAAAATTTTTCCTAAAACTCGCCCCCGAAGGGGTGTTCAAAGCCGGGCGTGATATAATCCGCCCTGAAATATTGCCCGAAAGAAGGTAGTCATCTTGAAAATCGAACAAGAAATTCTCGAAGATCATCAGGTAAAACTCAACGTTGAGATCGACAGCGCGCCCTGGGAAAAAGCCAAACACCAGGCCGCCCGCCGACTGGCAAAACGCGTCAAAATCCCGGGTTTCCGACCTGGCAAAGCCCCTTATCACGTGGTCGTCCGAAGTGTTGGCGAAAGCGCCATTGTCGAAGAGGCCCTGGAGATACTGATTGACAATATTTATCCCAAAGTCCTCGAAGAGGCCAAAATCGAGCCTTATGGACCTGGGAAACTAGAAGAGGTGGAGGAACTCGATCCCCCAAAATTTGAGTTTGTGATCCCCTTGCAGCCCGAGGCCCAGGCGGGCGACTACAAAGCGCTCGATATCCCTTACGAACCACCGGAAATCGACGACGATGAAGTCGATGAGGCTCTCGAAAATATGCGCCTGCAGAATGCTATCAACCAACCCGTCGAGCGGCCTGCTGAAGATGGCGATATCGTATACATGCGCGTCAGCGGCAAGCGCCTGGATATAGAAGATGATTCGGAAGTTATGCTTTACAACGAGCAGTTCTCTTCCGCCCGCCTCGGCCAGGAAGATAGCGCTACTGACCGTCAGTTCTTCGAGGGATTTTCCGAGCAACTTGTCGGTTTGGCCCCTCAGGATGAAAAAACCTTCACCCACACTTACCCCGAAGATTACGAAGACGAAGATCTGCAAGGTATCGAAGTTGAATTTCAGGTGGTCGTGACCAACGTGCAAGCCTACACCATCCCAGAACTGGATGATGAGTTCGCCAAAACCGCCAGTGATTTCGACACGCTGGATGAACTGCGCGAGGACATCAAATCTCATATGCAAGCACAGGCCGATGAAACCTACGCCGACGAGTATGAGAATAAAGTTGTCGACCAACTTATCGAAGAGAGCACGCTCTCATACCCGCCCCAGATGGTCGAAAATCAAAAGAAAGATATCCTGGCCAATATGGAATACCGTTTATCGCAGCAAGGGCTGACCAAAGATATGTACATGCAGTTCCGCGATATCGACGAAGATGAATTCAATGATGAAATCGACCAGGCCGCTGAGAGAAACGTCAAGCGCGAGATGGTACTCTACGAGATCGCCACAACCGAAGAGATCAGACCCGATACCGAGAAATTCAATCAGACCACGGAAAGTGCCATTAGCAGCGTCACCGCCGATTTGACCCCCAAACAGGTCAAAGAGTTGCAAAAAGAAGGCAAACTGTCTAACCTGATCACAAATATCGCTGCTGATATGACCTTGAGGCAGACTGTGGAATATCTCTGCGCCATCGCCAAGGGCGAACCCCTTCCGCTCCCGGACCCCGAGGCGGAGGATCAAGATCAGGGTGAGGCTGGTGAGGAGATACCCGACGCCGTAGCAGGTACTGCCCCCGATGCCGAGGTTACTGCCCAGGCAGCCTCCCCAACCGAAACTACAGAAGATGAATCTCCCGCTGAGGAGACTGAATCAGAATCCAACGCCGAGGCGGACGAAAGCGAGGCAGCATGAATATCTCCACTCCCCAATCCCTAATCCCCATGGTGATCGAAAGCAGCGGCCGCGGTGAGCGCGCCTATGACATTTACTCGCTGCTGCTGAAGAACCGCATCATCTTTGTGGGCACCCCGATCATCGACCAGGTCGCCAACACGATTGTGGCGCAGTTGCTCTTCCTGAACAAAGAAGACGCCGAAGCCCCCATCCAGATGTACGTCAACTCCCCGGGTGGGCAGGTATACGCCGGGCTGGCCATCTACGACACCATGCAGATGATCACCAACCCCATCAGCACCGTGGCCGTGGGCGTGACCGCCTCGTTCGGCACCGTCTTGCTGACCGCCGGGACCGCGGGCCAACGCTACGCTTTGCCCCACGCCACCATCCACCTGCACCAGCCTTTGGGCGGTGCACAAGGCCAGGCCACGGATATCCAAATCCAAGCCAAAGAGATCCTGCGCCTGAAAGAACGACTGAACAAGATTTTGTCTCACCACACCGGCCATGATGTAGAAAAAATCGAAAAAGACACTGATCGAGATTATTGGATGGACGCCGATGACGCCAAGGAATACGGCTTAGTCGACGAAATCCTGGAAGTGCCCGAAAAGGCATCCATGTAGAAAACAGCAACCGTGAAGCAACGAAGAGCCGGATAGCACGCTTGTGCCATCCGGCCTTTTCTTACCTGTCCCATAAAGAATTATCCAATGACATCATTCAACCCCAACAACATCCGCGCTCTGATCCTCGATATGGACGGCGTGCTCTGGAAAGGGGATGCGCTCATCGCTGATCTGTCTCCTATTTTCGACGAGATCAAACGATTGGGCCTGGGCGTGATCATGGCGACCAACAACTCGACCCGCACTCCCGCTCAATATATCGAAAAGTTCCGTTCTTACGGCGTGGAACTCAAAGGCTGGCGGGTGATCAATTCTGCCGAAGCTACTGCTCAATACCTGAGTGGGATTTACCCCGAAGGCGGCCCAGTTTATGTAGTTGGTGAAAGCGGGTTGGTCGAGGCGCTGGAGGCCAAAGGTTTTACGATCAGCGAGGAGGCTGTTCTGGCTGTTGTGGCTGGCATGGATCGCCACATCAACTACGCCAAGATCATGCAGGCGTCCAAGCTCATCCGGGCTGGGGCTAGATTTATTGGCACAAATCCTGACCGCACCTTCCCCACTCCCAATGGGGAAGTCCCGGGGGCAGGGACAATGCTGGCCGCAATTGGAGCATCCTTAGATATATCCCCCACCGTAATTGGCAAGCCCGAACCGATCATCTACCAGATTGCTCTGGAACGGCTGGGCACAAAACCCGAAGAAACCCTGATGGTCGGCGACCGCCTGGAAACCGATATCGCCGGGGCGCAGAATGTCGGCTGCCCGGTGGCATTGGTGCTCTCTGGCGTGACCAGCCTCGATGAAGCTCAAGCGTGGCGGCCTGAAGTGGATATTATTGCTGAAGATTTGACGAGTCTGTTGAAGTTGTTGTAAATTCGTAGTTGATACGACCGCGGTTCCTGCGCAGTGAGTTCACCAAAATATAGAATGAGCAGGAACCGCGTTCATCCCCATTTTTTTTATTAGTGCGTCGCGCCTTGGCTAATTCGTCGACCGCGGACCGAAGACTGAAGATCGCCGACCATTATGCTCAGTCTCTAAGACCCATCCTCGGGTCACCCGGAGACGGGCTTACGAGCCGAAAACCAACTGCATACTGCCTACTGCCTACTACCTACTGCTTACCGATGACTGAAAAACCCCACATCTTCGACCTCGATCTCCCAGAACTTATCGACATACTCACATCCTGGGGTGAGCAGGGCTACCGCGCCCGTCAAATCTGGCAGGGGCTTTACCAGAAGCTGTGGGAGGGGCCTGAGGCCTTCACCAACCTGTCGAAGGGGTTGCGCGGGCGACTGGCCGAGGCATTCGAGTTCAGCCATCTGAAGCCGATCACCGATCTAAAATCCAGCGATGGCGAAACCCAGAAGATACTCTTCCACCTGCCCGATGGGCTGCCCATCGAGACGGTGCGAATGCGCTACCAGAAGCGGCGCACGCTGTGCATTTCCACCCAATCTGGCTGCGCCATGGGCTGCACATTTTGCGCCACCGGTCAGATGGGCTTCTTGCGGAACCTCAGCAGCGGAGAGATCGTGGAGCAGGTCATCTACTTCGCCCGTCGATTGAAAGAACGGGGCGAGCGCGTCACCAATATCGTCATCATGGGCATGGGGGAGCCTTTCCATAATTACGATGCCACCATGCAGGCTATTCGGCGGCTCAATCACCCTGAGGGCATGAACCTGGGGGCGCGCCGTTTCACTATCTCAACGGTGGGGCTGATTCCGCAAATCCGACAACTGGCGGCAGAGGATTTACAGGTCAATTTGGCGATCTCTCTGCACGCCGCCGATGACGAACTGCGCGCCAAGACCATGCCTGTCAATCGCAAATATCCCATCACTGAACTTATGGAAGCTGTGCGGGAATACGCCCGAACTACAAAGCGGCGCGTCACCTTCGAGTGGGCCCTGATCAACCAGGTCAACGACACACCTGAGCAAGCAGCTAAACTGGCTGATCTGCTCGGGGGCATGTTAGCCCATGTAAACCTGATTCCGCTCAACCCCACGCGAGGCTATGAGGGCCAAGCATCGACTCATGAACGAGCCATCCGCTTCCAAGAAATCCTACAGGATCGGGGTGTACCATGCACAATCCGCCTGCGCAGGGGAATTGACATCCAGGCGGGCTGCGGGCAGTTGGCCAGCCAGTAAGTAACAGCGTCAGGTGGGGTGCATCTTCGCCAGATGCGCCCCACCTGACGCTGAAAATTCAGGGGGTGGCATCCGATTTCATGCTAAAATGCATTTGAATTAACTCTTCATAATTCTTACCCTCTTGGGAAAGGAGCCGCTCATGGCTGACCAAATCATTCGCCTGGTTTATCCACCCCATTTGCTCGACGTCCCGGTGATCAACCAGTTGATCCGCAGCTATGATCTGACTGTCAACATCCTGCGCGCCGAAGTCACTCCCAAAGAGGGGTGGGTGGAGATTCAATTGACCGGCAAATCCAATGCCATCGAAGAAGCCATTTCCTGGCTTACGGGGCGCGGCATCGAAGTACAGCAGCGATAGAAGATTAGCATAACCACTCAGCCATGGAACGGATACATCGAACTTCCCTGGATTAATTTTGAACTATGACGCAATTAGCCAAGCTTACACCCATCGCTGAACTCATCCACAGGGCACTTGGGGCTGAACAATTCGCCCAAAGTGCGTCTCTATTCCTGCGCCTACGGCCAGCAGACCGGGCTGATGTTTTCGAGATCCTTGATGATGAAGATCAAACCCAATTACTGCGACACTTAGACATCCCCACCACAGCTGATCTTTTCGACGAACTCGAAGATCAGGAGACGGCCGAGGCTGCTGAATTTATCTCGCTCGAGCGACTCGGCGACGTGCTGGACGAGATGGATCCCGATGAGGCCGCTGACCTGCTCGGTGATCTCAGCCCGGAAAAAGCGGAACTTGCCCTCACAGAGATGGATGAACCGGAAGATGTCCTGCCTCTGCTGAGTTACTCCGATGAAACCGCCGGCGGCCGCATGACCACCGCGTATCTTTGCCTGCACCCCCAGACAACAACTGCAGAAGCCATTGAATATCTACGGGCGGCTGACCCCGATATCGATGTACCATATTATCTCTTTGTGGCTGACGAATCCGAACACCTCGTCGGCGTATTGGGTTTGCGAGAACTGGTCATAGCTGATCCGCATACAACCATTGATTCCGTCATGGACCAGGATGCGATCTATGTCCCAGCCGTAGCAGATCAGGAAGAAGCTGCGCGTATGATGACACACTACGATCTCTCAGTTCTTCCAGTATTAGATGAGCATAAACACTTAGTCGGTGTTATCACCCACGATGATATCCTAGATGTGATCGAAGATGAGGCTACCGAGGATATCTATCGCCTGGCCAGTGTTGCCGACACCGACCTTGAACCCGAGAGCGCTGTCCGTGAGCAACTGAAGGGCCGCCTGCCCTGGCTGCTGCTCAATACCGTCACGGCGTTATTTGCAGCCTGGATCATCAGCATTTTCGAGGATCTATTCGTTCAAGTAGCTGTGCTGGCATTCTTCCAATCTGTCGTCGCCGGCCAGGGAGGCAGCGCCGCCAGCCAGAACGTGGCTATGATCGTACGCGCCATCGCCTTGGGAAAAATCGAACCCAAACGAGTCTGGGCGATTCTGCTCCGGCAGCTATGGGTGGGCTTATTACAAGGGATTATCATTGGTGTTATCATTGGCCTCGGAGTAGGCATCTGGCAAGGCAACCCCTATCTAGGTATGGTATTAGGCCTGGCCCTGATTGGTAATATGCTGGTTGCTGGCATCGTTGGCACTTTGCTGCCATTAGCGTTTCAATCTATCGGCCAGGATCCTGCTATGACCTCCTCGGTGCTGGTGACCGCCGCTACGGACGCCCTTGGCTTTTTGATCTTCTTGAGCCTGGCAAAAATGTTCTTACCTCTAATCATCCGCTATCTCCCATACTAAAATGTCACATTTCAAACAAGAAACTCG
>JADHXE010000182.1 GCA_016783125.1 Anaerolineales bacterium | reverse complement strand
GCAGGGTGCTTTGCACCCTGCACCCCCAAAATTTCGGAATATATTTTAGCGAGTATAATTTGTGATACAAACAAGAACCAAAACGAAAATATACTATGATCTCCCTCTCCCGTCCCCTCGTTCACACCCTAGACTTAAACTTCCTTGGCATCCCCAATGCCATTGCATCTTACTTGATTCATCACAAGCACGGGGCAGTGTTGGTCGAGTGTGGGCCTGGGTCCACGCTCAAGGCGCTCACATCCAGCCTGGGGGCGCAGGGCCTCACTCCCAGGGATATCACCGATGTGCTGGTCAGCCATATTCATCTGGATCACGCCGGGGCTGCAGGATGGTTCGCCCGCCAGGGAGCGCGCGTCCACGTCCATCATGTCGGCGCGCCTCATATGATCGATCCTGATAAATTACTGCGCAGCGCCTCCCGGATTTACGGCGACATGATGGATCAGCTATGGGGGGAATTCCTGCCCGTGCCTGAGGAGCAAATCTCGATCCTGCATGACAACGACGAAATCGAAATCGAAGGCCTGGTATTCCGCGCCTTGGATACGCCCGGACACGCCTATCACCACATGGCTTACCTCTTCGATGATATCTGCTTTACTGGAGATGTCGGCGGCGTGCGCATGCGCAGATGCGCCCCCGGCCCGGCGCATCTGCGCATCCCCACCCCGCCGCCGGAATTCCATATCGAGAAGTGGCACGAGAGTATCAACCGTCTGGCCGCAGAAAAATTTTCCTTCATCGCCCCTACGCATTTTGGCATTTTCAACGACCCTGGGGAACACCTGGCCGCGGTGAAGACCGGCCTCGATGAGATCGAAGCCTGGATGGAAAATATCATGCCAGGAAATCCAACTACAGATGCGCTAGAACAGGGAATCGCGACCTGGGAGAAAGAGCGCGCCCTTGCTGATGGTGTAGATATCGCGGCGCTAGAATCCTACGAAAAAGCCAGCCCAGCCTGGATGTCTGCGGAAGGCATCCGGCGCTATTGGAGCAAGGTTCGGGATGTTTAAAATGATGAAACGTTTCCCTGAAGATTTAATCAAGTCGCTGAGAAATGCCAAACGCGTTGCCGTATTGACTGGCGCTGGCGCTTCAGCAGAGAGCGGCGTGCCCACTTTTCGGGAGGCTCAGACGGGACTTTGGGCTGAGTACCGCCCCGAGGATTTGGCTGCCCCCTATGCCTTCGAAAAGAATCCCTGGCGAGTGTGGGAGTGGTACGAGTGGCGGCGCGGCTTGATTGAAAATGTGATGCCCAATAAAGGCCACTATGCCCTGGTCGAGATGGAAAAGCTGCTCAAAGCCCAGAGCGTAGAATTCACGCTCATCACCCAAAACGTAGACGGTCTGCACCAGAAAGCTGGCAACCAGAACGTGATCGAACTGCATGGAAATATCGAACGCACGAAATGCGCCAAATGCGGAAAGGTCGCCGTGCGCTGGCAAACGACTGAAACACATCCTCCCCACTGCCTGCAAGATAACTGTGGTGGGCTCCTGCGCCCTGATGTGGTCTGGTTTGGGGAAAGCCTCCCCTTGGAGGCCTTGCACAAAGCCATGGCCGCGGCACAACGCTGCAATATATTCTTATCGATTGGCACCTCTACGCTCGTCCAGCCTGCCGCATCGTTACCCACCATGGCGTTGGATGCCAAAGCCGTAGTCGTAGAAATCAATCCCAATCCCACACCGATTACAGGGCGGGTTACTTACGCTTTAGAGGGTCTATCGGGGTATATCCTGCCCAGGTTGGTCGCAGCTACCTGGGGTTGATACCCACAGCGGGTCACCTGAACAACCGTGTTCATCCAACCAGGAACACGGTTGTTTTGTTTTACCGAATACCCTTGACAAATTAGAACATGTGTTCTATATTATTCTCAACTTTTATCCTTGTAAGCGATGAGCTGCCACTTACCGCTTCCGCTTACCCACTCTAAGGAGGTTTCGCATGTTGTCTGAATTATCCATCTTTCAAAAGCGGCTGCGCCTCCAACGCGGCCTGCTCTTCGGAGCCCTCATCGTCACTGCCCTGCTGGCCTTCGAAGTCTTCAACTACTCCACGACTGACTTCGCCCTCTCGGATTTGCTCGGCAATCTCACGTTCTTGAGTGTTCGCTGGGCTACGATCCTCTCTATCGCCTTCTGCGGCATCGACTTCGCTGGCATCGCCCGGCTGTTCACACCCGAACAGGGACGGGATGAACCTGCCGAAGTCTGGTATCTCTTTGGGGCCTGGATGTTAGCCGCCTTGATGAACGCTATGCTGACCTGGTGGGGCGTCTCCATCGCCATCCTCAACCACCAGACCCTGGGCAACGCCGTGGTCGCCAGGGCGACCTTGCTCAAGGTTGTACCCATCTTCGTGGCAATCATGGTATGGTTGATCCGGGTGTTGATCATCGGCACCATCTCCGTCGCCGGAGACCGGATCTTCAGCCAGGCTAACATGGCTTCTGCCAGGCGCGGCGCCCGTCAGAGTACTAACCGCAGCGATTCACGGTCGCGTTCATCTTCTCGCTCACGCCCGGCGAATACCAATCGGCGATCCAATCCCGTTGGCCGGACGGCGCGGGCAAGCTCAGCATTCAGCCCTGCCCCCAAGTCGACCTATTCCGAACCGGAATATGGTCCGCAGGAGCCCACTTATCACCCTGTTTCATTTGGCGGAAATCGCGACCGCGGGAACAATAACAGCTCGCGTTTCTAACCTCCTACTCCAGGTACTTTATTTTTGTTAGAGCCCCGGTTTCTCTGAAGAAACCGGGGTTCTATCGTTGTATTCAATCAATGAGTGATTTGGGTACGTTTCAAATGAGTTGGAGATGTTATTTCGTATTGCGTATTCCGTATTGTTTATTGATGAATACGCAATATGCAATACGGAATACGTAGCAATGCGCTCAACTGAAATGAAATCCACCCGAATGATTTTGGGTTCGTAGCAGGACACGAAAGTGTCCGTTATCGGTAAAAGCGAACTATCGTTCGCCACTACAAACCCTCACTTCATTTTTATGAAGTAGGGCGGTTTCCCCGCAGGGGATAACCGCCGTCCACGCTTGCAGGTAAGAAATCTACCCTACGTCCCTACCCTCCCGCAGGTTGATAATACGCGTAAAATCGTGTGTCGCACCGCTGGCTCAATCGCTATTGTCTAAAATCGCCTTCAAACCTGCGGGAGGGTGAGCAGTTACGTTGTAATTCGTTCAGGCCACTTTGCTCAATACGCGCAAAGCTCTCAGCGTGACCCACTTGTTGGGCTGTTTCTTTTCACCGAAATCTAGCCAGGTTTTTCCTTTGTAATCATATTCTAAAGCCCAGCAACCCTGCTGATCTTGTTTCTCTCGGATCATCGCTAATGAACGAGTCAAACGCGGGTCTTCGCCATAGCCTAAATCCACAAATACCTCAACATTTTGCAGCAAATCGGTGACATAGAAAACGGGGAAGCCAAACTTCCACCAATTCCTGCTTGGTTTGTCATTCCAACCCATGGGGTAGTCCGCATCCGCAGGATCGATGCTGAACAGGAAATCGACGCCACGAGCGATAGCCCTTTCGACGAGGCGCGTTCGTCGTGCAGCGGGTAGTTTACTCAATGCCAGCATTACCTTTACTGCACCCCAGGCACAGGGCAATTTATTATTTGCACCGCAGGCAAAAGTCGGGCCGCATTTTCCAGCGTAATAGCGCAGGCTGACCTGGCGGTTGGTATTGGGAGCGATACCCTCACCTGTTACGTTGCGCGCTAACCAATCGAAGGCCTTCTCCATGCGCGGGTACTCAAAGCCTAAATCGATCAGTGCCGCGCACATATTGCCCTGGAGACAATCAACTGTGGTGGATGGCGTACCACCAATCGTGAACTGCCCATTCTCTGTAAGACTATGATTAAGCAGATAAGCACAGACGCGATCAATACGCTCATCAACTACTGCAGAAGCCCCCAATTGCGCCAGCAGGATCAACGACCAGACTGTAGCGCGGTATTTTGGATTGTACCCCGGGCCAGGCTCGGCCCAGTATCCTTCATCATCCATCTCGTCCAAAATCGCGGCGATTGAGCCAAGCTCATGGGCGGCTTTTTGAGCAGCAGTCAGCTCTGGGTCGCCAGCTGATAAACTTACCAAGTCTCGCAGGGCCAGATAGCGTACACCTGGCGAGTCTGGCTCCAGCAACCAATTTAAGGTGTCAGCATAAACAAAATCTTGTCCCAACATAAACACCGCATTTCTTATGGCTTTGCCATGTTATTTAATTCCGACAAAGTGACCACTTGAAAACCCTGCCTTTCTAACTCTGGCAAGATAATCTTCAGAGCATCAGCAGTGCGCTTTCCGCGCGTTCCATGGTCATGCAGAACAATGACCGAACCAGGCTTAGCCTTCCATAAAACGTAATAGGCGGAAAACCACGAAAAACTTATCTGAGGATCATAGGGATAAACCGATCCCAGGGCGCATTGGTATCCATGTTTCTTGATCGTAGCTAACATATCATCGTTATACCAGCCTGAGCCAGGCCGCATCCAACGAACATCCATATAATCAGATAGCACTTCATCGGCTTCTATTAATTCTCGCTCAAATACCTGATTGCTGAGATCGATGCTAGGCTCGTCTGCTGTAAGATGATTGCCCAGTTCATGCCCTTCTGCAACCATACGGCGGACAAGGGTTTCGTTGCCAGGGATGTGATCTGTGATTAAAAAGAAAGTTGCGTGCGCATCGTACTCATCAAGAACTTTTAGAATTTTAGGCGAGTCATCAGCATCAGGACCATCGTCAATGGTCAGCGCGACAACAGACTGCTTTGTTTCTACTGAGTAGAGCACCTCGGGCGAACTCTGCCGCAATTTTGTAATAAGCCACTCAGGTTGCAGCCAAAGCACAACGCCAAACGACAGAAAAAGGGTCGGGACCAACAGACCCACCATCAAGGCAATCCGCATAATCAAATCCATGATCAATGAAAAGCTACTATTCAACCAACATGCGCCGCAAAACCTTGCCGACAAAAGACTTGGGCAGTTCTTCGCGGAATTCGATCTCCCAAGGAACCGCATACTCATCCAACCGTTTACGACACAAATCCAGCAATTCCTCTTTAGAGAGATTGGTGCCCGGGCGCGGCACCACAAAGGCTTTGACTTTTTGTCCGCCATCCTCAGCAGAGATACCCACCACCGCGACCTCTAAGACCTTGCTGTTTTCGTAGAGCACTTCCTCGATATCGCGCGGATAGACGCTGAATTCACCGGCCATAATCGTGTCGCGTTTGCGGCTGATGATCTTGAAAAATCCATCGGCATCCATCACGGCCACATCACCGGTGTGCAGCCAGCCATCATCCAGCACGGTTTCCGGCTCTTCGGTTTGATCAGGCCGCCAATAACCCGGCATGACCTGGGGGCCTTTGACCAACAATTCCCCAATCATCCCCGGGGGTAGTTCTTCCCCGCTGACCAGATCGACAATCTTAGCGTCGGTGTTGGGGACGGGGATGCCTATCGAGCCGGATCGTTCTGTCCCAGTGAGAGGATTGGCATGGGTCACTGGAGAGGCCTCGGTCAGGCCATACCCTTCGACAAGTCGGCCGCGGGTGAGCTTCTCGAAAGCCTCCTGAACTTCAACTGGCAGAGGCGCAGCGCCGCTGATGCAGGCCTTGATCGAAGATAAGCCGTAAGCACGTACCCCAGGGGCTTGATTGATCAAGGCATAGATCGACGGCACGCCGGGGAAAATTGTCGGCTTGTATTCTTTGATGTGATCGAGCACCTGCTGCAGCTCGAAGACTGGCAGCATAACGATTGTGGCCGCGATGGCAATAGGAATATTCATCGCCGTGGTCATGCCATAGCTGTGGGTCAGAGGGATCACGGCCAGAAAAGTCTCCTCGCCGTATTGGATGTCAGGTATCCAGTGACGAGTTTGGAGCGAATTAGCCACCAGGTTGGCATGGGTCAGACGGACACCCTTAGGCTCATCCGTGGTGCCGCTGGTGAACAGAATGGCAGCCGTATCGTCACTCTCCGCCTGGTAATCTGGCGCTTCGCGAGCAGCATCCATCATCAACTGATCCATCATATAGATCGATTCGCCCACAGGAGCTTCTTCTCGAGGGCGAAAACCTGCCGCCTGCCAGCGCGCCATGAGTTGCTTATAAACCCTGGGAGTGAGCACATCGCGGATATCGGCCAGGATCACCTTGAGGGGAATGTGCTGCTGAACCTCTTTCGCTAACTCCCCAAACTCCGCCAGCGTTACCAGCACCTTCGCCTGAGTCAAATGGATTTGCTGCATGATCTGCTGAACGTTGGCCTCAGGGTTAGATAAGACAACCACCCCACCGATCTTGAGTACCGCATAATAAGCCATGATCATCTGCGGCATATTGGGCAGGATCACCATCACGCGGTCGCCGGGTCGAACACCAAGCCCGTGCAAGGCATGCGCCAGCTGATTCACGCGCCGGTCGAGCTGGCGGTAAGTCAGCTTCGAGCCATAAAAAACTGTAGCAATCTGGTTGGGCACCCTGTAGGCAGCGGCTTCTAAAAACTTATGCAGAGGCTGGCGCGGGATCGGACAGGTAAAAGGCGTGTATTTGCCATAACTCTTCAGCCAGGGGCGCGTGCTCATCAATTGCGTCTCCAGGTTCTGTTCCCGCCAGGAAATTCTCCGCCCCTGGCCTTCGCCCTGGATAAACCGTTCGATAGCGCGATTGACCGCCTGATGACGCTCAAGCTGAACCTTGTGTTTCGATGCGCCCACATCGAGCACCTCAGCCCCAGGCACGGATTCACTCACCCGCTCAAAAGCCCAGCGCGGGAAGTAGCGATCACGTTCGCCGGTGATAATCAGGGTTGGTGTGCTGATCTCTCCCAGCAGCGACCAGCCCTGCCACTTACGCAGGTTGTTGAGCATCATGCGTTTCATGACGTGGATTTCAGCGTTCCAGCGGGGGCGGTAACGCCAAAAAGGCTGGAAGACTGCCACCGGGACGCGCGCGAGCAAGGCTGCACTCCTCGGTAAGGGATATTCTCCCGCCGTGGCGATCAGGACAAGCTTTTCCAGACGTTCGGGGTGGGAGGCGGCATACTCGGCGCAGATCGAGCCTCCAAAGGAATGCCCGACCAGGACGAATTTCTCAGGCAGGTCGAGCGTATCGGCAATCGTGTTGATATCTTCGACCAACTCCGGCATGGTGTATTCGCTGAACGGCGCGTCGCTCTGGCCATGGCCGCGCAAATCGGGCACCACTACGCGGTATTGATGGCCGAAATGATTGATCTGGTATTCCCAGGTCTCCGCGCAGCCGGCATAGCCGTGCACCAGGACAATGGTCTGCTCCGCGCCGTCCGGCCAGATATCGATCACACTCAGGGCGACATCGGAGAGGCCGCGGATGGGCACTTCTTCCCGGTATAGATTCAAATCAAGCTGGATTTTTCGATGTTTCAGGCCACGGGGTTTGTTCATCATCTCACCTCACCATGAGAATCTTTCAGCAAACGAGTCGATCCGAAAAAAGGATGTGCGCAGAGGCGGCACCCCTGCGCACATCTTTCTCCGGAACATCCCCGCCACTGAGTAGTAAAGTTACGTCAAGTATTTATCTAAATCGTAATTTCCACTGTTAAATTCAACTAACTTCACCCAATCTATCCCACCGCTATCGTCACAAAATCTGTCGATAAACTCCCTGGTAAATTTATTGATAACTCTATCTTGTTCCCTCTCGAATGTTTCATTATGCCCTTTAGCTCGATAGCCAATTGGCTCAACAATATCACTATAGAGGTTTTTATCCTCACTGATCAAATACCAAAAATTCTGACCAACAACTTTCAAATACCCACGTAAATAGTTGGTTCGGGTTTTCCCATAACAAATACCCAGCACAGGTTGAATATTTTTTCCGTGTTGTGACTGCTTTACCCGGATAACAGCCTTTTGCAAATCCTCGGCCAGCTTGTTTTGTTGAGAACTGTTACCCCAATTAGGTCCAGATTTCACTGATACGATGTAATAAATCCCCTTATTCTCAAACTCCAAATTAATCCCCGGAGCGACTGACTTATGTCCACTACAAGTCTTATTTGCAATAAAGATTGCAAGGTCTTCCAAGAAATCACCAAATAGCTTTTCTTCAGAAGATGACAGAAAAGCGCCAAGCAAACCCTCCATCAACCTCCCAGCTGTTTGAATATTTTTTGCTCTGAAAAGATATGGGTTTTTCTTGAGCAGCTTATCAAGTTTCAAATTTTCGAGAGATTGTATTCTCTTCTGGTGGAAATCTACAATGTTCTTATTTGCAAAAGCACTGACTTCATCCAAGGATAGCGGTTTCATTTTTTGTCTCAACCTTGTAAGTTGCTGGCTCATCTAATAGTCGCGGCTGGATTTGCAAAACTCTTTGTTGTGCAATCTCGTAGTAGGATTCGTCAATATCAATCCCTACATAATTTCTGCCCAGTTGTTTGGCTGCAACGGCGGTAGTACCGGAACCAACAAATGGATCTAAAATAATATCATTGGGTTGAGTGAACAATCTAATAAACCATTCTGGTAATGATTCAGGAAAGGCTGCGCTGTGATTTCTGTTGGCGCACTCGGTAGCCATATGAATTACATTCGTTGGGTATACCTTGTCCCTGCCTACCCAATTAGATACATTTTTCCCAAATCCGCTATCAACTTTAGACTCGTCCCTTGATTTATCTGTCTCACTCAGATTGTTCAATCTTGTTTTTGCCCAATCTCCGACCGGAACCATAACTTCTTCCTGGTACATGTTGAACTTTTTACGTTTGTTGAACTGCAACAATCTTTCCCAAGAATCTCGAAACCGATTAGGCCATTTTCCAGGATAAGAATTCTTCTTATGCCACATGAATTCTTCTGTCCATAACCACCCCTGTTCTCTCATTTTTAGGATCAGATCAATCACGTAAGTGTGGCGTTCGCCATTGAC
This sequence comes from Anaerolineales bacterium, assembly GCA_016783125.1. Lineage (GTDB taxonomy): Bacteria > Chloroflexota > Anaerolineae > Anaerolineales > UBA11858 > NIOZ-UU35. The sequence continues at coordinate 355 of JADHXE010000182.1, read as the reverse complement.
GACTCTTTCTTTGACATTGAGAACGAAGGTTCCGGTGGGTTTTAGTACGCGCAGGAACTGCTCAGCTTTTGGAAGGAACCAATCTACATACTCATCTGGTCTTATTCCCCCATAAGTTTTCTTCCGTTGGTCTGCATAGGGTGGTGAAGTAAAAATCAAGTCGATTGAGTTGTCAGGCCAGTTCTTTAGGACATCTTCGCAATCGCCATGAATAATCTTATCCACAAAATCCATAGGAGATTTCCTTACTACTAATAATACGAACGTTTATTCTATTGTACTATACCTGTTGGCGATCTTCCCAATCCAACCCAATTTTAGCATATCCGTCAATCCCCGAAAAATAGGGTGTGCG
>JADHXE010000012.1 GCA_016783125.1 Anaerolineales bacterium | reverse complement strand
TGCGCAGGGGGCGCAGCCCCCTGCGCATACCCTTTTTTCGGGGTAATCCGTTCCATGGCTGAGCAGTTACCTTTTGTTTTTATGACTGAGAAAAAATCGTCCAATAAAAAAACAATATGGGGAAATCTAATCATTGCCCTGGTTTCTCTCTTCGTAGGGTTGATCATCGTTGAGGCCGGATTGGCGATCTTTTTGCCTTTCCCAGATTACATCATTAAACCAGAGCCATACGTAGAAGACTCGGAGCTTGCACATCGTTTTAAAAGCAATGGGGAGCTATACCAAAATGGCGAGGTGTTTTACACAGACCCCAATGGTTTTAGGGTTTTAGCACGTGATGATTACCCCCAGGATGATGATCAGGTGGTTCTATTCATTGGCGATTCGCAAACCTTCGGCTGGATGGTCACGACCGAAGAAACCTTTGTATATAAAACAGAAACACGGCTTCATGAACTTGGCTATGATATCCGTACGGTAAATGCCTCATCTCCTGGCTGGAACCTCTGGCATTATCAATCCGTGTATGACGAACTAACAGAGTTATACCCTGATATTTCTGCGATAGTTTTGTATCTGGTTGATAACGATTGGCAGCCCCCAGATAATCATGATGTAGAAAATGGGTATTTGGTGGATAAATACAAAGAAGATGCTGCGAGATTTATTCCAAAATCTGTCAGGGTATTCTTGAGCAGGTTCCACTTCTGGCGCTATTTCACGCTGGCCTGGCGGGAAATCCGCGACCGCAGAAACGCTGAAGAAGCAGCAGAAGTAGTAGTAGAGTCGTACGCTTCTAAATGGGTTGAGGAAACAGAACCACTGACCTACATCCTTGCAAAAGCGGAGGAATCAAGAATACCAATCATCATTGTAACGGATGAGGAGGTTGCTGAGGTAGAAGCAATTATGGCGGTACTAAATCAGGCAGATATACTCGCGTTGATAAGTATTGGCAATGTAGGGGGAGGGTACATGTACGACGGGCATATCGGTATCGATAAACATGACGCGCTAGCTACGGAATTGGTGAAATTATTGAATGAGTTGGGCACATTACCTTGATGAGCACATTTTCAGGGTTATGAGATTTCAACCACTTCATCCATTACCGATAAAACACAATTGTTGTATTTTGAGAGTGTGTAATGCTCAGAAATAGATTTACGAGCCAGCCTTCCCATTTCTTTTATGGCTTTCTCGTTTCCGGGATCAAGAACCCAGTTGATCGCTTCGACGTAACTCTCTGGCGTACCATCGACTAATAAACCGGTGACCTTATCTTGAATATAATCTTCTATGCCCAGTGCCTTGGGGACGATGATTGGCTTCTTGAGCCACATAGACTCAAAACAGGTCAGCAAACCTGCTGTGCGTTTTAACCCCATTTTGATTGGGATCACTACAGCAGCGGCCGTGTCGATCAAATCCAGGTACTCCTGGAGAGGCGGCCAACTAACTTTTACATTAGGGGGTAATTCTTCATCTTCAGCAATCCGTGTGGTGCAAACGGCAAATTCATGCTCCGGCATTTGACCGGCCGCTTTGATGAATGCCTCATAATCCCGAAATGAGTTTCCTCCTGCGAAGACGTGACTGCCGATCGACTTCCCCGGCTGTTTTTCATCAGATTGAGATGGGGGAAAATAAAACTGATGGCAAACCCTAATTTTTTCCTTAGGGGCACCCCACATAGCTGGGAAAACTTCAAGCTCAGCGGTGGAGAATAGGATGTAGCGATCAACAACCCGGTCGACGAGTTTCATGATCAATCGCTCAACCACATGGCGAAAGCCAGAATTGGGTTCGAACATTTCGCCATATAAAACGATCTTTGGTCGAACCTTTTTTGGCCAAAAGCCAATCAATAATATGGCCAAAATTTCAGGTTTCAGACGACCTCGGGAACTGAACAGCAACAAGGCTTTATCGCGAAAGGCTGCCCTGATAACCCTAAGGAATAAAGTCAATTCATCGAGAATGCGGAATCCTCTTTTGGATAGCGAGTCCAGTTTAGGGGGAACATCAATTTCGCGCGCCCATGTTCCGAAGCGCGGATCATCGAACCCTTCGGCAAAGGTAGTGGCGAATTTGTGAGAGCTCTGGTCCTTTTTGGGTGTAATGCTGTTTTCTGCCATAACCTGAAAATTGTAGCTTACATCACATTTCGGCTTGGTTTGAAAAAGCCCCGAACACCCACTTGCCTCCAACCATCGTGCCTAGTGGCTTGATATTGTGTAGGTCTTCAGGCTCACAAGCGAAAGGGTCTTTATCCAATACAACCAGATCAGCCCAATACCCAGGGGATAGTCTCCCTTGCTGATCTTCTGTCCCGGCGGCGTAAGCGGCGCTGATGGTGTAGGCTCGCAAGGTCTCCTCGATGCTCAATCTTTGTTCTGGATACCACCCTTCAGGCCCAGGGCTGCCATCAGCGCGTTGGCGGGTGACGGCGGCGTGCAGACCCCAGAAGGGGTTGGGTGACTCTACCGGCGCATCGGAGCCGAAGGCCAGCACTGCGCCGTGATTGAGTTGCTCCCGCCAGGTATAGGCGTTGGCGGCGCGTTGACCCCAGCAGCGATCCGCCATATGCATATCTGAAGTGGCGTGGATCGGCTGCATCGAGGCGATGATGCCCAGATCGGCCAGCCTGGGCGCGTCCCCAGGGTGGAGCAGTTGAGCGTGCTCGATGCGGTGGCGAAGCGGACGGATGACAGATGACCGATGACCGAGGCTGTCGGTCTTCCGTCTCCGGTCTTCAGTCATAGCGTTACGCTCGAACTCCCTTAATTTCTCAAATGCATTCAGCACCTCATGATTGGCCCGATCCCCGATGGCGTGCACTGTCATGGAGAGACCGGAACTGGCGGCCTCCTGGCCGTATTCCAGGATCTGTTCAGCATCTAGAAGCAACATGCCGCGGTTTTCCGGCTCGTTTTCGTAGGGTTGGAGCATAGCAGCGGTATGCGGGCCCAGAGCGCCATCAGTGAAGGCTTTGATTCCGCCGATGCGCAGGTACTCATCTCCGAAGCCAGAGCGCAGGCCTAGCGCTCTGGCATGGGGAAGATCGGCTACAGGTATATTTTTGACTACTCGTAAGCCCAGTTCTCCCCGTAAATGTAAACGTTGAAGCGCATCGAGGCAGACACTCCCATCGAAATCGTGGATGCCAGTCAGGCCCATCTCCCAGAGTTTGGCTTGCGCAACTTTGATCGCTTCAGCCAATTCTTCCCCTCGGGGTTCAGGGATCGCCCGATAAACCAGCCACATGGCGCCTTCCAAGAAGATGCCGGTTGGGTTGCCATGCTGATCGCGTTGGATCTCTCCGTCGGCGGGGTCATCGATGCCCGCGTTGATTTCCGCCTCACGCAGCGCGGCGCTGTTGGCCCAACCGGTATGCAGCGATTTGGCGGTTAGATAAACAGGGTTGTTGGGGGCGACTTTATCGAGGTCTGCCGCGGAAGGGAACCCCCCCTCATTCCCCCCCGTAAACGGGGAGGCAAGGGGGGGTTCCCAGTCATTTTGGTTCCAGCCGTGGCCTAAGACCCACTCGCCGGGCGGGGTTGTTTTGACACGCTCGGCAACACGCCGGATGCATTCTTCGAGCGTGGGAACTTCACAATCTATTTTTTGCAGGCCAAGGGCGTAATGTTGCAGGTGAACATGGGCGTCGATCAATCCGGGAATCACTGGATGTTGATCCATGTTCAAGGTTCGCGCCCCACCCCCAAACTGAGTCAGAATCTCACGATCATCCCCCAGGGCCAGGACTCTCCCGCGGTCAATGGCTATCGCTGTTGCAGTTGGCGTCTTATCGTCTAAAGTGTAAATACGCGCATTGTGGAGAATGTGCATGGCGCTCCTTTGCTACGCTACGCGTCCCCCGCAAATTTGTCGATCAGGCTATCTAATTCTTCGTCTGAATAATAATGAACAGTAATCGTGCCGCCTTTTTGACCGTGTTTCATGGTCACCTTCGTCCCCAGGGCAAATTGCAATCTTTTTTCCAGGGCGACGATTTCCGGCGCGCGGCCAGGCTTGGGCGGGGTTGCGGGTTTTTCCCCGGTCAGTTTGCGTACCAGCGCTTCGGTCTGGCGGACGTTGAGTTCTTTTTTGATGATCGTGCCCAGCGCGGCGGCCTGGCTTTGGGTGTTGGGCAAGGCCAGCAGCGCCCGGGCGTGCCCTTCGGTGATTTGCCCTTGCGCCAGAGCTTGTTTGACGCTGGGGGGCAGGTTGAGCAGCCGCAAGGTGTTGGTGACGGCTACACGGCTTTTGCCCACTCGCTCGGCAATCTCCCCGTGAGCTAATTTGAAATCATCAGCAAGTTGATGGTAAGCATCGGCAGTTTCCAGCGGGCTGAGGTCGGCGCGCTGCACGTTTTCGATCAGAGCGATTTCCAGGCGATCTTGATCGCTGGCCTCGCGCACGATCACAGGGACTGATTCAAGCCCGGCTTCTTGGGCAGCGAGAAGACGCCGTTCTCCGGCGATAAGCGTGTAAGTGCCGGTTTGGGGTTCTTGGGTGACGATCAGCGGCTGGATGACGCCGTGCTCCTTGATGGATGCTGCCAGCTCAGTAATGGCCTCGGGGTTGAAATGGGCGCGCGGCTGACGGGGGTTTGGGGTGATACTCGTGACCGGAATCTGATCTACCCCTGAAGACCCCGGATGGGAGGCAGTGGCGGATTCAGCCAATGGGATGAGGGCGTCTAAACCCTTTCCAAGACCTGGGCGTTTTCGCTGCATTTGGGTCACCTACTTTTTTCTCTGTGGTTTTATGCCTCTGCAAAGGCTGGAACTTTGGGCTCGTCTGCTGCCAACATCTCTTTGGCCAGTTCCTTATAGGCTTTGGCGCCAGTGGAATTGGGGTCGTAGATCGATATGGGGATCCCATACGATGGCGCCTCAGCCAAACGGACGCTGCGCGGCACAACTGAGTTGAAAACCTGATTGGGGAAGTGTCGCCGCACCTCGTCTACAACATCGCTGGATAAATTCGTGCGCGGGTCAAACATGGTCAATAACAAGCCACGGACTGAAAGGTCTGGGCTGACCGAGCTGCGGATGCGATTCAGTGTTTGCATCAGCTGCCCGAGACCTTCAAGGGCTAGATATTCACACTGCACGGGAATGATCACGCCATCTTTTGCGGCAACCAGCCCATTAAGGGTCAATATCCCTAAAGCCGGAGGGCAATCGATTAACACATAGTCATATTTGTCGATCAGTGGCTCGATGGCTTCCTTGAGGTACAGTTCGCGACCCTCTTCGTTGACTAATTCAACGCTGGCACCCGCCAACGCTGGTGTAGAGGGGAGCAAATCCAATTTTAGCCTGGGGTTGTGCAGGATTTTGTTTTTGGCTGACTCGATGCCCAATAAAGCTTCGTATGTTCCGCCTTGGATGGTGTCCTTATCGACACCTATCGAGGCGGTAGCGTTGGCCTGAGGGTCGATATCTACCAGTAAAACATTCTTATAATTCTCTGCCAGATAAGCCCCTAAATTGATAGTGGTGGTGGTTTTCCCAACGCCGCCCTTTTGGTTGGCGATAGCGTAGACGATTCCCATAGAATTACACCTTTGCTCGATAAGAATGGATAACTTCTTCGATTCGAGTATCTTGTTTGAAATTTTACATTGTCAAACTAATCAGGCCAAGGGAGCGACAAGCTTTTTCTCTACGGCCGAGCGGTTACCAGGATAGATTTCCTCGGGTTTTGGTATGCCATCCAGCCCCGGGTGAGTGACAGATAAAGCGGCTAGATGGTTAGCGAACTGAGCAGCGAACCAAGGATTACTTGTTTGATAAAGTTGAATGAAGAAGGCTGCCGCAAAAATGTCGCCCGCTCCAGTGGAGTCAACCTCATCAACTTGGGGGGCGGGGAAGCTGCGTAATTCATCACCCCAGTATATCCTGGCGCCATCTGCTCCCTCGGTGACGACTAGTATCTGGCTGGCCTCAGCCATCTCCTCGACGCGCTTCTCATCCCCGGCGACATCTTCGATGCTGATCACAGTGGCATCAACATTGGAGAGTACAAAGGATGCCTCCGGCCAATCAGAGCGGAAGACCAGCCCATCTTCGTCCCAGTCGCGCAGCCATCCTTGAGCTGTTGTGCAGATGTGAGCCTCAGGAAAATATTCTACCAAAGAAGGATCGACTTCCTGCGCGATGGGCCCCAGATGGACAATCGGAGCCGCGCGCCAGACTTCAGGAATGTGCTCGCAGCCGAGGGATGGCGCTATATGATGAATAACTTGCTGCCGCCCAATTGGGGTCTGGATATTTTCGAAGGATGTGCTTTGTGCAGCAATTTCACCAGCGATGGGGATAGTCCGCAAGGAGGCCAAAGGGAGCTCTTCGTCCCAAACAGTGACGATGCCCACTCGCAGCCCCAAAGTCCGGGCAGTCAGCGCTGAAAATGCGGCAGTGCCTCCCAGGCGGGGGCCGCCGGGAGTCTGGTCATAGGATAGATGCCCAACAACCAGATAATTGATGGCTTCAAAGTGGGCGGGGTTGTGCATGGATGAATTATACCTGAAAGCACGAATCCCTAAGAGCGTTCGTTCTTAGGGATTCGATAATTTGCCGGGTTGATACGAATTTGGTCTAAGACCCGTCCCCGGGACGCCCTGGGCGTGAGCCTGAATCGTAAAGTATTGAATTTGGCGAGAAGAACAGGCTAATCTCTTGGATAGATAATCACTTTGCGCTGGCGGCCAACCCCGGTGCTTTCTGTGTACACCTGGGTATCTTCTTGCAGCTCGAGGTGGGCAAGACGGCGCTCATTGGCGGGCATCGGCTCCAGCGATTGGCGGCGGTTGGTCTGGATGACCTGGTCGGCTATCCGGCGGGTCAGCTGGCGAATTTGCTGTTCGCGGCGCGTGCGGTATCCCTCGACATCGATGATCAGGGGCACAGTGCGTTCGAGTTCCTTGCCCAGCATCAGACGGGCGATGTATTGCAGGGCTTCCAAGGTTTCGCCGCGATGGCCAATTAGAATGCTCAGATCGTCGCCATGGATATCGACATGCACGGGGATGCGTTTCTGCGGCCCATAGGCCTCGCCCAAATAGGCATCGACTTTTGCGTCATCGAGCTTCATCTTGAGCAGCAGATCGTTGACGATCCCATGGGCGACGTCGACTAAATATGTATCATCTTGGGAAACAACCGCATCTTCGGGCTTGGATTCGGGGGTTACGGCCTCGGGCTGTGTTTGCTCTTCGGGAGCAGAATCAGGCGTAACTTCAGCCCCCGCTGCTCCCTTTACGATCAGCATGACACGCGCTTGGCGGGTTCCTAATCCAAATAATCCGCCGCTTCCTTCATCGAGTATTTCTACTTCAACATCTTCACGAGATAATCCTAAGTCGTCGAGACCTTTTTCGATGGCTTCATCTATCGTGGGGGCAATGATTTCTAGAGTGGCGCGGTTATCAGTCATATTCGACTCTCCGATTATTTACTTGCTCTTTGAGGGAGCAGATTGCTCCAATCGAGGCGGCCCGTGATGGCATACTGCAAGATAGTGGCCAGGTTGCTGACGACGAAGTAAAGCGCCAACCCCGAAGAGAAACTATAAGCCAGCCAACCCATGAATATGGGCATATACATACCCATGGCTTTTGTCATCTGAGCGCTTTGATCGCCGGCCCCGCCGGTACTCGGAGGAGTCATCAGCTTGGTTTGCACATAACTGGTGATGAGCACGATGAGGGCCAGGATTGGTATACCATACCCGGCGATGGACAGGCCGAAATCTTTTTCGGGCAGGCTGAGGTCCATCCAAAGGAAATGGTTGTTGAGCGGGATCAGATCCGCGCCATTGCTGATGTGTTTGGAGAGGTTCAGCAACTGGAGCGGGCTGACCGCCAGCGCCCGAATGATGGCCTGATAGAGGCCGATGATGATCGGGAATTGGACCAGGGTGGGCAGACAGGAACCAAAGGGGTTGACACCTAATTCCTTGTAGAGCGCCATCTGTTCCTGGGCTAATTTTTCCTTATCGTTCTTATACTTTTTTTGCATCGCCTGCCATTTCTTATTCTCTTGCAGATCCTGCATGGCCTGGCTTTGCTTGACCTGTTGAGCATTCAAAGGGTAAGTCACAAGGCGGACGAGAATGGTGAATAAGATGATGGCCAGGCCGAAGTCTTGCCCTACAAATGAGTAGATATAGAGCAAGATGTTGATCATAAGGCTAATGAAAGAATCCCACATAGCGTTTTTCCGTTTCTAAAAGTAGAGTTTAGCCGAAAAATGGGTCTGCTTGGGGGCACAGCCCCCAAGCAGACCCATTTTTCGGGATTTATCAATTACTCGCCGGCATCGCTGAAAGTCCACTTCTGGACCCCGTTGGAGTCAAAGGCCACCAGCAGGGCTTCGGGCTGGGATGTCGATACCAGGATCAAATCGCCAGCTGCAACAGGCCCGCTGTAAGTATTGCCTTCGAATTCCTTTTGCCAGCGGTTGACACCTTCCGGTGTTACCGAGACGAGCAGGCCGTTTTCAGCAGTCAGGTAAATGGCTTCTTCCGTGACCAGGGGTGAATCCACAATCGCGCTTCCAGTCTGAGTCTGCCATTTTTGGACGCCACTCTGTCGATCCAGGGCGAAGAATGCGCCGCTTAGATCTCCAAAGTAGATGGTGTCATCACCCAGGGCTGGTCCGCCCCAAACCCAATCTTGGGCGGTAAAACGCCACAGCTCAGCGCCGTTGTCGGCGTTTAGAGCGACCATCTCTTCGGCAAAAGTGCTGATATAGAGTTGGCGGTCTTCACTCAGTGCTGGTGTGCCGACAAGCGCCCCCCCAAGATCATTTGTGACCCAGCTAAGTGATCCCGTTTTGGCGTTGATGGCGTAAACGCGGTGGTCCATGGATGCCACGTAGACGCACTCGCACTCTGAGTCGCTGCCTGGGGTGGCCCAAATTTCAGCTTCGGTGGGGAAGGGATCGCGCAGCGGCTGCCCATTGAAACCGAGGGCATAAACCCTATAGTCAGTAGAGGGGACGAAGATTCCGTGTTCGGTAACTAGCGGCCCTCCGACATAGCGACCTTCAGCGCCTTCAAAAGTCCAATTGACTTGCCCATTCAGCGGATTGAGGCTGTAAAGAATATTGTCGTAGCCACCGATGATCAACTGCCCATCTTCTGTCAGCGCAGGAGGCGCGTAGAAGGTGATTTTGGGATCTGGTTCTGATGGGTATCGCCAGCGCAGGTTGCCATTGGCTAAATCGATGGCATAAACATGGGTATTGTAGGCCAGGTAGGCGGTTTCATCATCGGTGGTGATGCCGGCCCAGCCAGATGCCATGACCCGGCTGCCGCTGGCGCAGGCGCTCAGTGCGATGGTGATAAACAGCAGGGTGAAAATAATTAGGGAAAAGCGTTTTGTTTTCATGTGTTTCGGTGTCCGTTGACACTATCAGTGAGCGGTAAGCAGGGATAATTACCTGATCGCTGCTCAGCGGCTACTGCTAGATTGACGCAGATATCTAGGGGACAGGATCGTAACCTCCTGGGTTGAAAGGATTGCAGCGCAGGACGCGCCAGATTGCCATCAGGCTTCCTTTGAGCGCACCAAACTTATAGATCGCTCTGTACCCGTAGTGGGAGCACGAAGGATAGAAGCGGCATGTATTGGGCGGCAAAGCGCGCGCGATGGTCAGTTGGTACAACCGAATGAGGGCCAGCAATGGCAGACGGGGCAAATTGAAGATCGTCCGACGCAGATCCCGCAAACGCGGTTCTCCATCGTGATTGTGATCCTCGTGTTCTAGATGCTCGATATGATCGAGATGGTATTCAGTGGACATTCTGATCTAGAAGTAGATTGGCCCTTCGCAGCAGTTCGTTGATGGCAGTATCGATTTCTTGATAGTTTGCTTGGGCAATTGCGCTTCGGGCCAGGATGACAATGTCCCAGCCCAATTGGATTTCGGGAATAAGCGGTCGAATAATTTCTCGAATCTGACGTTTTGCTCGGTTGCGTCGGACAGCGTTGCCAACCGACCTTCCTGCGGAGACGCCAAACCTTGAGAATGTTAACTCGCCCGGTTGAATAATCAACACAATAAGCGGGTGGGCATAAGACTTCCCAAAACGCCGCACCCGCTTAAAGTCGGTTGCACTGGTCAGACGGAATTTTCGCTTCACTCTGAAACCTGTGAAGGGGGACTCTGGCAGCCCAAGTTTGAGTTAGCTGTTCCAATTCATTTTCTTGACGTGATTATTCATTTTCACCGCCAGGCGAAGGCGGCCTTTTTGCCTGCGTCGCTTGAGAACCCCGCGGCCGCCGCGGGTTGACATTCGAGAGCGAAAACCGTGCACGCGCACACGACGGCGTTTTTTAGGTTGATACGTTCGTTTTGGCATGATATTGTACCTATGCTTTCTGTTTCTAATTACTGCTCAACTACAGAGAGAAAGTTCCCGAAAAAAGGGCATCTCTCCCTTAGCTTGAGTAGTTACCTTTTTGCTTCTAAACCGACGCATGATTATACCGTAGGAGGTTTGTCTGGTCAAACTTTCTGATGGTTGAATTTGACCAAATTGGCACATGCTATTGCTGTTCTGCGGGTTAGCAACTGTATCAGTTGAGCGCATTTTAAATGAGTTGGAGAGGTTATTTCGGAATATTAGCCATCCTCACAACCCGTTTCCCAGATTTCAAAAAGTTCACCAATGTCTGTGATGCTGGTCCATTGCAGATAGCCCCCCTCAACCAATGGAACGATGACCTCACTCAACATCTTGTCCCAGTCGTTGAGATGTTCGAGAAATTCAACCGAGTATTCGACCTGGCCGCTGCTCTCGTTGTAATGCAGATAATTGAGGTCGCCTGTACGAGAGTAGAAATGGCCGACGTGTGTAATAACGTAGAAAGAATTGACGCGCTGGGGATCGGCGAAGCGAATGACCTGGCTGAGCATGGGGCGGATGCGCTCGGTGACGCGCTGCGGATGGCGGGTGAGAGCCTGTCCCCAGCCTGGGATGTAGATGATCTGCGTATTAGGGTCGTGGGAGAGAAAGTTTTCGAGATTCTCGAGGGCGTTCCCTTGGCCAGGCCGCCAGGGATTGTTGATCAGGCGGTCGTAGGTGCTTTGGGTGGTTTTGTCTTTGAAAACGGAGAGCGTTTTGATGCCTGCTTCGGAAAAGCGGCTGGTGGCGGTGAAGTCGAAGTTGCCGTTGTGATCAGTAACGGGGACGCCAGAGGCGCTTTCGAATAGCTGGCGCATATTTTGAGCATAGATAACCATGTCATCGTCGGTAATGTTACGATCCCAGCCTGGATTGGTGTTGCAATCTGCTGAGCTGCGCGGAATGCCCTGGGGATCGATGCAGTTTGGGCCGTGCGTGTGGTTGGAGTAAACCACGTTATAGTTCTGAGCCAGTTCAGCCAGCAATCCTGGGTGGAAGCCTTCTTCGGCAGCTTGAGGCCAATCCTGTTCGGGCTGGATGGTCAAGAAACCGCCATGCTTATGAATGATCTTGGCTAATTCGGTGAAGATAGCAGTCTGTTGCTCGAAGTATGCGCGGTTGTTGTGCAGCAAATTGGGGTCTTCGATGTGGATAACAATATTGAAGTGTGTCACTGCGGCTGATTCTGCGGGCACAGTCACACCGCCGACGGTTCGGCTTTGGCCCTCGTACTCGGCCATGCGCCAGAGCGGGACAGAAATCTCGACATCGTCGATGTGCAGCGTGGTTTCTGGGCCGACTTCGAAGGTCAGCAGGGCGTAGAGGGCGGCCTTGGTTGTGGATGCTTTAAGTTGCACTTGCGTCCACTCCTGGCCTACTGTGACGGTTTCGCCGCGCGTGGGGATTCCCAGGTCGTTTTCATTTTCCACCCAGAAGACCATCGGCGTGACGGGGGCGCTCCCATCGGGCACGCGCACCCAGGCTGAGAAATGCAATTCTTCGCCTTTTTCGATATAGCCTTTAGCGCCGAAGGTGGCTCCCTGGTTGGGACCTGCGTTGATCAAATAGCCCCAATCACCACTGTGGGCAGCTGCTTGATCGCGCTTAACGCTCGCCATTTGGAGATCGTCCTTTTGGTGGGGCAAGACGATCACTTCGGCAGTCCCATCTTCGAAGCTGCTGTCGGCATAATAATTGTTGAATTCCAGCAGTTCTTGGGAGACGACGGCGCGCTGAGGATTGGGCAGGGCGCAAACCGAATCTGGAGCGCGGGCTTCGGCCTGGGATGAAGATTCCGTGCAATCAGCGGCACAATTGGCGGCGTTCTCTGGCCCGTCGCAGATGCCATCACCGCAACGATTTTCGCTTTGGGCTGGGGCAATATTTTCGTCCGGTGATACATCGCCCTCTGCAAAACCGCTCAGAGTGCAGGCCAGCGAGAGTAGAAGCAGGATGCTTATAAATGTTGCAAATCGTTTCATTGGTTTCCTCCTACTTTTCACCACGAAGACTCTAAGCCACGAAGATGAATGAAAAAGCAGTTTCAGTAGATCACAGTTTTGCCATTATTGATGTCATCGCTTTGCGCGCCTTTGGCGTTGCGAACGAAGCGCAGCGTAGTGTGGCAATCTCCCCCGGCCCGCCACAGGCGCGCAAAGCGAGGCTCGCATAGCGTTATGAGGGGATTGCTTCGGCAAAAAACGCCTCGCAATGACACAAAATCGTGATCTGCTGAGTTTCACTTTGTGCCTTCGTGCCTTTGTGGTTTAGCGCAAGTGATGATTGAAGAAATCAACCACCATCTGCAGAACTGTCTTCATGGTGGGGTATAACTCGCTATCACCGGCGCGCGAGAAGCCATGCCCGGCGTTTTCGACCACGATGAATGTCGATTGTACTCCCGCGGCCATCAAGGCCTCGTGCAGTCTTTCGGATTGGTTGATGGGCACGACATCGTCCTGGTCGCCGTGGAAGATCAGGAAGGGTGGGTCATCTGCTGAAATGTAGGTCATGGGGCTGGCAATTGTGATGATCTCGTCCTCGCAAGTGTCGGCGCCGAAAACGGCTTCGATCTTGGACGGGATACAAAAAGCTGTCCCATCGGTGGGGCCAAAAAGATCAACGACAGCATCCACGCGGCTGGAATATTCCTGGTATTCCCCTGGGCCTTCCAGTCCCGCGGATTCGTCGCTGGTGCCAAGCAGCGCTGCCAGATGGCCGCCTGCGCTGCCGCCGAAAACGCCGATGTGTTCGGGGTCAAGATTGTATGCCCCCGCATTGGCGCGCAGGTGTCGGATAGCGCATTTGACATCTTCGATATGCGCAGGGAACTGGTGCTCTGGGGAGAGGCGGTAATTGATCGAGACGACCAGGTAGCCACTCCGGCGCAGGGGTTCGACGAAACGGAATCCAGCGCCTTTGGATTTATCACCGCTGACCCAGCCGCCACCGTGGACGTAGACTGTGACCGGCCAGGGGCCATCGCCATCTTCGGGGTAATAGACATCCATCAAGAGCGGTGTGCCGTAAGGGATGCTGCAATAGGTGATATCTTCTGCGGTGGTGCCCAATTTGGCTGGATCGAAAGTCGATGGGGTTTCTACAGGGGTCTGGGCTGGTGTTTCGGACGGTGTAGGGCGCGCGGTCAGCCCGGAGATGGCATTGCAGGCCAAGGTGATTAAGGCTAACAAAGTCAGGGGAAAGGCAACTTGTTTCATGATCACTCCTGTGCGCTCTCGATGATATCGGCCAGTTCAGACCGGGCGGCTTCCCAGGCGTCGGGATCGGTGGGCCAGCTAATATCAGTATATACCCAGGTAGGATCTTCAGGATCAGCCACGCCGTACTCCCATAAAACATTTGGGATCAGCGCGCTCACAATGTCGGCGGTTCGGACGGGATCGACCGCAGCAGCCAGGGCCAGGTAGTCGGCGTCTTGAAGGCCGCGCCGCATCAATTTTAGGCGCAGGGAGGCTATGGGTCCCATAACCCCGTAGCTCTCCCCGGGGAAATGCGTATCAACCCCGGGGTAGAAGAGCAGGCCATCCCCATTGGTGTAATTCCAACCGGTTCGGCCCATCACCGGGTCGTCCTCCTCGTAACATCCGAAAGTTTGCGCTTGTTGGAAGACATTGGTCTGCGCTTCGTCGGTATAGCCATAACACTGGTAGTTCAGGTAATATGTCGATTCCCAAAAGAACCACCGGTCAATCGACATTTTGTACTGCGCCCAGGCAGAAGCTCTCAGGGCGATGCCTTCATCCTCGATAGCGAAGGTGCCCGACCCTGGCCGTCCGCCGTTGTAGTAATAGAAGCGTTTGCTGGAGTCGTTCACATACTCTTCGGAAGCAGATGCCCAGCTCTCGTTGTCGCCGACCAACATAAAGGAAGCAGGGATATCCAACGATGGCACATGGGCGGCCGCGTTGGGCAGGTCGATCGTCGCCAAAGACATCAGGCGCGCCCCGGGGCCGAGGTTATTGTCTATCCAACTGGCCCATTGTTCGGTCTGGTCGAAATCGTCGGATTCATCGACCAGGTAAAGGAAATATTCAGTCGGGGTATCCAATGGATGGGCGTCGAACCAGCTCACCCAGGTATCGCTATTGGCCCACATCCCCGTCTGGCCCAAACCCATCCAGGGCCAGCTTCCGTAGGTGCCGATGGAATAAATATTATTGCCCACACCCTCCCCGATCCCGGCGTAACCTTGGGTGGATGTGAATAGCTTTCCGTTCAGACGGGCGAGCCAGACATACCTCATTTGCTCTGGGGGGATATAGTCATCGATGAGTGAGATCTTGTGCCTGTGAGCCAGTTGAAAATGACGGTCGGCCAGAAGTTGAGCTTGATTGTATGCATCCGTCTCAGGGTCAGGATAAATATGTTCCTGACCCAGGTAGCGCTCATTGACATTTTCGATGCTGAAGTAGATCATTGTGCGGGCGCTGGGCAGGTCTGGCAAGGTGAAGTCGCGCACTTGCAGTTGGATAGGAATCTCCCAGGTTTGTACCCCATCTTCGAGAATGGTGATGCTCCCTGGGTAGAACCCGGCGGGCGCGTCCTTGGGGATGTAAATGTCCCCCCATATGGATTGATTCGTCCTGGCCCTAATCGTGAAAGGGGTTTCCAGTTCAAGGGGAACAGCGATATCAGGATAGTGTTGGTTGTGACAGGGCCGATCTTCCCAGGTGCCTGCGCCGCTGCCGTCCTTGTTTAAGGGGCGGCGGCAGCGTTCTGGGATATGCCGCTCGTCGTAGGTTTCGTAGGTCAGTGTGCTCAGCCCCTGGATTTCGAGATAGCGCACGAAAAATAGCTCGATATTCCGCCCGATGAAATCGAACAGATCATCACCCGAGGCTGGACGCGTGCTGATCGCCATCCCAGATGGGCCGTTCAGTTCTGTGAGAGTCACCTCTACATTTGCGGCGTCGGCGTGGGGGGCTTCCAGCACCAGGTTAAAACTGACCACCTCGTTGCGCGCTCCAAACAGAGAAATGCCTGATCCATCCCAGACTGAATTGAGAACCGCAGCCGGGTCGCTGCTGGCGCGCAGTTCAGCCTGGGTCACTTTGTCGCCGCCTTCGTTGGCCCAAACCCGCGTGATGGCGGAGGTGGATTCTGTTGGTATTTCAGGCTGATTGGATACCGAGAGCGATAGCTGGATCGGCTCTGGTTCTATGGCTGGTTCTGAGGCGGTGGCGCAGGCCTGGACGAGGAGCAGCGACGTTGACAAAACAGTCAAAACAATGAAAATGAGAAATTCTTTCTTCATATCGGATGACTCCTTCAACAGGTAGGGCGGGTTTGGTGTTTTTATTGCCCCCGGTTGGTTTTGTAGACGATCAAGTAACCTTCCTCTATAGCCGTTATGGATGGGTCACAGATGATCCGCCCGGTGCCGCTGTCATCACGAATGACTCCTTCTTTCAGTAAATTGAAGTTCAGCCCATCCTGACTTTCGAAGACAGAGATGCCATGAGCGCAGTTGTACATGCGGATACCCCCATCCGGCATGACGATGGAGCCGGGCACGCTGCCGTTCTCGACGCGCACGCCCTCTTCGGCGGTGAAGGTTAAACCATCAGGGCTGTTGGCGCTGAGGATGTCACCCGAGTTGAGGTACATGCGGTAGCTGCTGTCAGGGAGTTGGATCACGTCGGGGTCGTAGATTTCGTCCATCCAGATACGCACACCCTGCTCGAGGGTGAAGTTGATGCCATCCTCGGAGATGGCGCTGTAGATGGGGTGGGATAATTGACGTACGGCAATATCGAAGAAGTACATGCGGAAGCGGCCATCGGGCAACTCGATCACATCCGGATCGACGGGGACGATATTCCCCAAGCCATTGAAGTTGGCGTTGCCCAACATTTCCCAGGTAGCGCCATCATCCCTGCTACGGGCGATGCCAATCTTTTCCATATTTGGCCCGGTGAACTCGCTGAAATCCACCCAATAGGCCCAGACCTCGCCGGTGGATGTACGGATGACATCGGGTACAGAGGCGGCTTCGGCCAATAATTTGCCCGCCCCCCATTGCAAACCATCGGACGAAGTGGTGTAAAGAACCTGGTCACCGGTGGGAGCGTGACCTCCGCCTTCTGGTTGGACGCCTGGCCCGCCGGGGCCGCCCGGCTCGAAGCCCAGACATTCTCCCATGGCGGGTTCCTCATCTTGAGAAAGGGGTCGTTTGAAGGCAGTAATATCATCAAAGATAGAATCACCCCAGGCCTCCCGCAGGCAATTCTCCTGTTCGGGGGTCAGATTCTCAAAAGGGTTGAATTCTGGGATAGGTTGTTCGTCTATCGTCCTCGCATGTTCGTTGTAGATCGGTTCGTTACCAGGGCTGTTGACTGCGAAACCCGGGCTGGCAATCACGAAGCTGGCTCCCAGGCCGATACTTTCACCCGTGATGACCTCGTCGAAATCGTTTTCGTCCAACTGCTGGAAGAGATCAGGGTGTACGGCGCGCCGGATAACAGTCTTGCCGTTGATGTTGATATGCGCGTAGGTCCAGTATTGAGCGTTAGCCATATCGAAATGACCCGCCGGGACTCCGCCGGTATTGTTGGTCAGCAGACCCTGGGGCAGAGCTGGTTCCTGGGCGTATTCGCCGCGCAGCTCT
This sequence comes from Anaerolineales bacterium, assembly GCA_016783125.1. Lineage (GTDB taxonomy): Bacteria > Chloroflexota > Anaerolineae > Anaerolineales > UBA11858 > NIOZ-UU35. Next base: position 17,069 of record JADHXE010000012.1, on the reverse strand, counting down.
TTTGAAACCCAAACAGATGTTGAAGGGCCGTGTGAGACGTAGAGCACGTACTGATCCCCATCGAAGAAGATGTCTGGATCGGAGAACGATTTTATCTGAGAGGTTGGATCGATGGTTAGCGAGGCGCGCTGTCCATCATCCAATGTGAATTCAGCGCCATCGCTGCCCGCCACCTCGGTGGCTGAGCCGATCTGGCGCACACAGCTTGTTTCTTCAGGTGAGCAGCCAGCCGGGTCCATGCCGGGTTGGCCGTAGAGGAAAAAGAGCACCAATCGCCCATTATCGTCGATAACCAGCGAGGGATCGACATATCCGCTGTCCAGGTCGGACACTTGTACCTGAGTGAATGGGTCGATTGTGTTGGTGTCTAAGTGGTAGCGCACCAATTGGCCTGGGGTGTAAATATAGAGTGTATCTCCACGCCGGATCACGTCGGGGACTGAACCTCGGAATGGTTCCCAGCCGGGGATCAGGTTCCAATTTGCGCCATCGTCACTCTGAGCCAGGTAGACCATGTGGTTGCGGGGATCGTGACAGTCAGCTTCGCCGGCGGTGTCGCAGGCGTGGAAGGCCATCAAGTATGCCTCTGTTACCAGTTCTGAAGGACCTGCTGCAGGGCTTGATGCTGATGTCACGGGCGAAGATTGCGCCTCTGTATTGGCCGAATCTTTATTGACAGTAGACGGGATATCTTGGGGTGGACTCTCAATATATGGCGACGCTGCGGCCTGACCCCTTGAGATCGAACATCCCAACGAGATGATTAGAAAGAGTGCGGGATATAAGACAGTGCGTTTCATTGAAAATCTCCTTGTTAAGTAACTGTCCATAAATAACTTGTCCGTAGTGCTCGCTTCGCCGAAGGCGTGCCTGTGGCAAGCGTGCACTACGGACAGGGAAGTTATTCTTAGACGCTCACTAAAAGTCATCATAATTAGATTGACCAGAAGCTCACGAAGGCATTGATCAGAAGTCCAGACAATCCGCCCCAGAGCCAGCGTTTTGCCGCGCCGAGGGGGTTGTCTGTGCCGTGACGGGCAATCTGGCGTTTTTGGGCGCGCACAGCCCCGATTGCGCCAAAGATCGCGCCGCCTATGGCGACAGATGGGATCCAAAGCATGGCTGGAAGGGGGATGCCCATGATGAACAGCGTGAGCAGGTCTGGGACGTCATTGTAGCCGCCGTAAATGTCATGCAAATACTCCATACTGATCAAGCGGACGATCATTATTGGGTAGAAACTAATTAGCGCGCCGATGAGGCCGGCGATTGCCCCGTGGGTCTTTTCTTTTCGGTAAGATGTTTTCGGTTCCATCATTTTGTAGAAACCCAATCGGCAAATAACAGTGTGACCGGTGCAGATTGACTGACTGCATAACCCAAAGCCTGGGTATTGATGATTTCATCGACTTGTTTGGTGCTCACATCAACCAGTTTGAGGCGGCCGATTAAATCTGTGGTGTAAACATCATATACAATCACACTGCCATCAGGAGACCAGCCTAAATTCGTGATCTTGCTTTTGGGTTCATTTACCAGGGTGGAACGGTTTTCGCCGTCTTTGTCGAGTATCTCGATGCTAGAATCCAGATAATCCGGATAACAGCCACTACTTCCCATAATCGATAGCGTAAATTCTGAACTGTCATATTTCCATGCGGAATCACTGACATACCCATCCTGGTTTTTGAAACTATCCGTTGTGTTTTCTTCAAGGTTAAAAACCCACAGGTGATGTGATGCTTCTGTAAAGCAGGGATTGTCAAGATTTGCTGTAAATATATTTTTATAGGCTATCAATCTTTTTTCATCAGGTGATATTGAAAAAGATGCATAGGCAAAATCATTTGCTTTCGGGAATAACTCATCCCAGTTCACCATTCTCCAATCAAAACCAGGGAAAATTTCTGGAAAGCCTGTGGCTTTCCCGGATTCAAGTGAAATTTTTACAAACTGAAAGCTCTCTCCTTCTTTGGCAATGGTATAAAAAGAATTGCCGTCTGCTGATAAATCTGCAAGACTGGTAAAGAGCTGCCGGTTATAGTTTCCTGAAAGTGCGGTTGTTTCTCCGCCATTTTTTAGATTAGCAACAATTAGATTTGAATCAGATAAAAAGGGATTCATGTTATTAGGCATAAATCCACCGGGCTGACTTTGATTTTCACCAGTTTTCTGGGTGATTAGATAAACCAAATATTCATTTTCAGGCGAGGTGGTTGCGCCGCCCGGGAACTTGCCTCCAACGGATTTTGCAAATTCCACAGGATTGTTATTGGCAAAAGCGGAGGCCCACAAAGTCTGACCTTCAACGTCCCAATCAAACATTTCTATGCCATAATTTTCAAAGATAGGGCTTATGGGGGAACTGATGTAATAAAAATTATCGTGCTTCTTCGAAGTGATCATACTGGTGGGGTAATCCTGTAATTCAAGGATTTCATTTCCGCTGCCGTCAGGTTGTACATGTCCTCCATCAAGATATTTGCGGAAGGTAAACGTATAGCATTTAGCGCCGCTCATTTGATTGCTGGCTACTGTATGCTCTACGATATGATAAAGGATGCTATATTCGGCATTTGCCATTCCTGCCACATTATTTTCTTCAGAGGGGGCAGCGGCCTCGCCTGCATCGGGGATGGTAGCATTGCAATCTTCCGGGCAGTTGTCCGTGTTTTCTGGCCCGTCGCAGACATCATCGCCGCAGCGGTTTTCGCTCTGGGGAGGCGGTTCGTTCTGTGTGACGGTATCATCTCCGCCGCCGGTCAGGCCGTTGAGAGAACATGCCAGGCTGAGGGTAATGAGTAGTGTAAGAATGAGAATTGTGCGTTTCATGGTGGTACCTCCGGTTATGGGTTATGAAGAATTAATAGGATATCGGTTCTCGTTCTCTTGGTATCTTAAAAATAGGATACTCGCTCTTTGTTCAGAAATTGTTTAGAAGTTATTGAGATTTGTTTTATGTCGTGTAAAGTGATTATAACGGAAACTCTTTGACTCCCCAATCTTGTTGGGATAAACTGGGATTAATCTCATCGAACTACAAACCCCTTTACAATTAGCGTCACAGGTTTGCTTCGCTTTGCGTGCCGTTGGCATCATGAATGGGTACGAATATCACGAATTACTCGAATTTTTGATGGCTTTATTTGTGCAATTCGGCCAATTCGTGCATATTCGTGTTTTCTCATTTTATAAATTTGTCAAGCTAGATTCTCAGTATTTTGAACCATGCCGAAATATATTATGTTTTACCCGTTTTTTACGAGGAGTTTACGATGAGTGAGAAAATAATCTTCAACGGACGTGTTTACCGCAGCGTGAGCGAAATGCCTCCTGATGAGCGCCAGCTCTATGAAAGGTTGGAAAAACTAGTCACAGATGCTGATCGAGATGGTGTTCCTGATATCCTCCAGGAGGGAAGTATCGCGGGCGTCAAACAGGTTTTTGGCTTCATGAAAGATATTTCCCAGATGAGCAAATCTGGGAAAACCTTGCACCAGCATCAACTGGCGATTATCAAGGTCACAGACACCAGCATCACTGTCAATGGCAAAACATTTCGCAGCGTGGGTGAGATGCCCGCTGAAGTACGTCGAGTTTACCAGAGTGCTGTAAATGAAGCAGATCCGGGGAGTGTGGAGATCTTCGATGAACCCTGGCGCGAACGCGAGCGCGATTCTTACTTCAAACCCCACGATGATGAACTTATCGAACCCAAGTACATGCAATCACCAACGCAAAGTGTGATGGAGCCGGTAATATCAAACCTGGGGCTGGTGATAGCACTTGTATTGGTGATTGTTTTTATCGCGATTGGGGTTTTGATTTGGTTGTCGAATCCGGGTATATTCTGATTTTGTTGGTATATACTGGGATCACTGATTACGCTGTGAGCGTGATTTCACTGAAAAACATCAGCGTAGCCAGTTCTTCAGCAAAATCAACGATCCATAAGAAAGGGAGATTATTATGAACCAAACGAATTATGTCGATGAAAAATACCCGCTCTCTGCTCTAACTGGACGTATCATTGCGGCAGCACAGGCTGTGCACCGGGTACTGGGGCCGGGGTTTGAAGAGGTGATTTGCCAGCGATCACTGGCTTTGGAACTGCCAGTTTATGATGTCGAATTTACGCGTGAAGTTTGGATTGATGTTTTGTATCGAGGGCAAAAAGATGGCAAGAAACGAGTCGATTTCATTGCTGGAGATCAAACCGGTCAAGTAATGGTGGAAATCAAAGCAAAATCAAAGCTCGAAGATGTTGATTATGTGCAAACGCTTTCATACCTGAAGGCATCCGGTTACGAGATAGGGCTGCTGATAAACTTTGGGAGTAAGAACCTGGAAGTTCGACGTTTGATAAATTCGGCCCCATGAGGAATTGAATCGCAGATTTCGCTGGTGGGATGATTGAGCGAGGCGTTCAGCGGTATCAAGCGGATCAGCGTAATCAGCGATACCAGTGATTGGATCACAGATTGCGCTGAAATGATGATCGCGCTGAATGTAACAGCGTGTTCGATTAGTTCAGCGTAATCAAAGTATCAGTGTCATCAGCGATCCAACCGATTGAGAATTCGATACACTAAAAACGTCAGCTAGGGGGAGGGTTCTTTCTTGTTTGCAAATGACCAGCTTTTCCAGGCCATGTACATTGAGTTGGCGGTATAGCGTCCGGCTTCGTTGGCCTGGTCGGTGATTGTGGAGACCATCTCTAAGAAGCGGGGGTCATCATGCACGAAGGGGAAACGGCTGAGCACATCGGTTACGTGAAGGATGTCGTACCAAACGAAGGGGTATTTGAGCTTGCGGAAATCGCCCCCCAGGCCAAACAGGTAGATTTTTCGCTCGGTCTGGTGCTCCCAATGCCAGAGCAGCATTTCGACGCCTTTGCGCGCGGCTGGACTGTTGAGATTTTGCGAGGTCAGGGGGAGCGCTTTGAGTGCGTAAACGTTTGCAATTGGGCAGGGGTCGGCTTTGCGCCCCGGGCCGCGGAATTTGCCCAACTTTGGGGCGGCCACGCAACGCCAGCCGTTGTCATCGACCAGCCTGGTCAGGTGCTCAACGGCCGCCTGCACACGCGGGTCATTCCCCAGCCCAAAGGATAACAGGGCATAGAGCAATGTCGGCGCGTCGCAGGCCATCCAACTCCATTGATCTTCGCCGCTGCCGTAGGCTTTGCCGATGTTGAGCGGGGTCAGGAAAGCTCCCTCGGAAGCTTGATGCGCCATAATTTCTTCGATGACGGGCATCACGCCGGGATCGTCGGCACGCAGCCCAAAGTCGGCCAGGGTGCTGATGGCATACAGCGCATGTTTGGCGTCGTTGTGGCGTTTGAGTGTGTAGACCGGCCAGCTTTGCGCCGTCGCTATCAGGGCTTGCACCTGGGGGTGTGCCAGCATCTCGGCACGCGCCGCCTGAACAACGGAATCAGCCTCGTGGTTGTCAAGCACATCCACCATAAAGCGGTAGCGCGTCCAGGGTTCCTCGGAGTCCAGCAGCCATTGAATAACGTCTTTATTCATTTTCAGCACCTATGAATTGGAATCAGACTTAGAGAGAGATAGCCCGAAAATAGGGTGTGCGTGGGTCGCAAAGCGCACGCACACCCTATTTTCGGGAACTACTTTGATTATGTCACATTGAAGTGGGTGAAGTGATAGGCGATCTTGTCATTCATCAAACCAAAAGTGTCGTTGCCATCAAGAACCTCTCCAGCATCCGAGCGCGCCCTCCAGGAGAAGGTGCGAGAGTTGCCGGGTGCCGTAAAGCCGGTGCGCGTGAATGTGCCGTTGGGCAGCAATTGGTCGAAGAAGGTCTGATACCAGGCTTTGATCTGGTCTTTACCGGCGATGGATCGATTGGCGTTGACATGAACGGCCTGATCGGTATAGAGTGCCGCGACCTGGTTGGGGTCATGACTATTGAGGGCTTTGAGGTATTGGGTGGTGATATCTACGGGCACACCGTTGAACATCATCGGCATAAAGTCGTCACGCTTATGGATAGAAATATTCAGATCGGCATTGGTCATCCCATCGGGGTATCTTGAGTCATTGGTATGCCGATTGTAAATATAAAACCGTCCATCGCCTCGATCGGTGAACTGCCACAAAATGACGTTATTTTCCAGCCCTGACCCTCTTGCTGCCGGGGGAATTTCTCCGGCATGATCTTTTACAAAATCATCGAATTTTGAATACAGCTTCTTCTGGAGCGGCCATAGGGATTTCATGTACAGATAATGGGCAATCCATAGCTTATATTCTTTGGCATCATTTTTGAATCCGATGCTACTCAAGATGGCGATACTCGAATAGAGGATCGGTTTCACATCGATTAGCCCTTCCAACTCATCGAGATAGCTTCGCAATTCACCTCGATTAGGTGGTCTTGAGTTTTGGCGCGGTTTCTCGACATCGACGATATAGGCTTGCTGCTTGGTGCCAACCCAATCGACATATTTGCGAGCCTGGGTTTTCATGTTCAACTCGGGATCGGGAAAATGATAGGTTGAATAGGGGATATCGTGTTGGATGCAGCCGTTGACCTGCTCATCGAAAATGTCGACTTTATTGAATCCCAACCCAATTTTGATGATTACAAAGTCGTAGACCCCGGCCTGGATGTGATCCCTGGCTAACCCAAAGTTGGTGCCGCCCGCCCTGGCATATTGGTTGATATCGATACCTAATGCTTGTCTATCAGTCATCTTTTCCTCCTTGGAAACAACCTGACAAAACAGTATGCAGTTTAGGGGTTTTGACGGTGGAATGGATATTGCCCCAAAACCAGAATATCAAATCTGAATATAGATGTCAATGGCAAGCGTGCTGAAGCCCGCACTACGAGCAAGTTATTCTTGGATGGCCCCTTTGAACCTTCGATTTGCGCGCCTGTGGCGTTGAGCCTTGGTGGTAATCCTTAGAAATCCGCGCCCCATTTATTCTAAGAAATTGAGCGCCGCGGCGATATCCTCGGCGATCATGCGGCGTTTGCTCTTCTCGATGTTGAAACTGGGCCCAACCTGCAAATAAGACGGAAATGCGCGTGCCCCCCGGAAATAAAATTCTCCCCCGCGGATCTTATATGTCGAGCCGGCCGGGATTGCTCGTTCTTGGTCAGTCCGCTTGGCGATATAGTTGATGGCCTTGATGGCCACATCTCCCATCAGCAGAAACACCTGTACGTTCGGGAAAAAGGCCAGTTCCTTCTCCAGGATGTGTGAGCACTCTTTGATGGTGCCAGCCTTGATCCCGTAGCCCGTCTTGCCGCACTTGACTGCCGTGGTGAAGTACACCCCCAGGTTGAGGATATCCTCGAAAGAACTTGCCTGTACACCGGCATCTTGAAAGGCCAGCAGGGTTGTCTGTTGGAAGTGAGGCTCGCCTGGGGCGTAGTAATAATCTGAGAGATCGGCTGGGGCAGCTTCTGAGATCATGATGATTTTGATCTTGACGGGATTGAGGTCGGTATCTGGTAGGATGTGGTTTTCCCGGTTGATATCCACACAGGGAAATGTTTCGCATCCAATACAATCGCTAATATGCATATGGCCCTCCCAATAATAACGTGATAATGCTCTTCAGCCCATCCACGGGCGGCTGGGGGATTGTGCTACGCCAAGAGCCGTGTCTCTATTATACAAGAACCGATGTCTGGATCAAGTGGTTTGTGGGAAAGCAAAGCCACTCGCTTCCTCAGCCCGTCCACGGGCGTTTCCTGCAGGGTAATCGCATTTAGACACTTTATATGTAATGCGGCAGTTGGAAATTGCACCAACATTTGCAAAGTCGCCCTCCGGCGACTGGAAATCAACCTGCGCAGGCAGGTTTTGCAACCGTTGCTGCGACTTCCAGTCGCCGAGATCTGAGCTAACAATCCCTATGCGATTGCCCTGGCGTTTCCTGGCGAAGTGCGTCGCCCCGAGGACGGGGCTTTAAAGCGAGGTCGAGGTGTCTGTCCACGGTTGTCCATGTTCGCCGCCCTGAGGTAGGACTTACGCAGTTGCCCCCCTGCACTCTGTGTACTCTTCGAGTAACTCCCCAACTTTTGGGGGAATCCTTCTACTCCCCCAAGGTTGGGGGCAGGGGGCATGAAGTATAATATATCAGTACACCCATAACCCATTCACAGGAGGCTACTATGCGCCTCATCCACCATTTTTTCTTGCTGATATTTACAGTCAGTCAGCTCACCTGGATCACTCTTCTAGATCAAGCCCTGGCTTTGCGGGTGGGGGTTTATGAATACCTGCCCTACAAGCCGCGTAAGGCGGTTTTCCAAAACCGCCGTTTTGTGTCCAAGAACTACAGGTGATAGCATGAAGGATGAACGAAAAACCAAAAAGCAGCTTATCGATGAGTTGGTGGAACTTCGTCAACGGATGGACGAAATGCAGGGGGTCGGAAGCAGGCCATCCCTGCGCACGGACGCGGATGAACTCCGTAGTATCCTCCGGACGATGGATGATTTAGTTTTCGTCCTCGACCAGGACAATTGCTTCGTGTTCACTTATTCGCCGGAGGGTGAACTTTATCTGCCGCCGGATGGATTTTTTGGCAAAACGCACGCAGAGGTCATGCCAGCGCATATCGATGAATTATTCGCGGCGGCTTTACCAGAAGTGAAACGGGGCAAAACAGCCGGTTATGAATATCAATTGGAAATGCCGGGCGGCCCGCGCTGGTACGCCATGAAGTTATCTGCGCTGATGGACGGTGATGAATATGCGGGTTTAGTGGCTGTGGCGCGCGATATCACCGAGCGGGTGCAGGCCGAGGAAGCGTTGCGGGAGAGTGAGGCGTACTACCGTCTGCTCGCTGAGAATATAACGGATCTCATCTGGATGATGGATATGAGCCTCCGTTTCACGTATATGAGTCCCTCCGTTACGCGTATCGGGGGTTACAGCGTCGATGAAGCCATGGCCCTGTCATTGGCCGAAATATTGACCCCGGCCTCCTTTGAAATTGCTGTAAAGGTTTTTGAAGAAGAACTGGTCGCAGAGCAGACACGGTCAAGAGAAGCATTTTGGTCGCGAGTGATGGAACTTGAACAACGGCATAAAGATGGTCACACAATTTGGACAGAGGTTACAACCTCCTTCCTGCGTGACCCGGATGGCCAGCCGGTGGGGATCCTGGGGGTTACACGCGATATCACCGAGCGGGTGCAGGCGCAGGAAGAAATCCAGGTGCGGTTAGAAGAGTTCTCGATGCTCAATCGCTTCAGCCAATCGGTGGCCCGGACTCTTCTCAAAACCGATGAAATTGCAATGCTGGTGGCCCAACAATTTGTAGATGTCATGGGTCTTCCCGAATGCTCTGTCTCTCTCTACGACCCCGGCAAAGGCACACTAAAAACAATAGTGGATTATTACTATGATGAAGATGGGGAGTACGTTGATTCCGGCTGGATGGGGAAAACGATCCTGCTCGAAGATTATCCGGCTACGGCAAAGGTGATGGAATCATTTGAGCCATTGGTAGTGCAAGCCAGCGAACCGGATGCTGATCCGGCAGAATTGGCACTCATGAAAGAATATGAAACTCTCACTCTGGTTGTTTTCCCGCTAAAAGTGAAAGACCGGATTATCGGCATTCTTGAATTAGAAGCCTGGGAGAAAGAAATCCAATTCACTCATCAGGAACTCGATCTGGCAATGACTCTGGCAAATCAAGTTGCAGTGGCGTTGGATAATGCGCAATTATTCGAAACGGCCCAACGTGAGATCATGGATCGCAAACAAGCTGAGGTCGCCTTGCAGCAATATACTCGGCATCTCGAAGCGCTGCGCGAGGCCAGCCTGAGCCTGACCTCCAATCTGTCGTTGCAGGTCGTCTTTGATGCGCTTCTGGAATATGTTTTGCAACTGGTGCCTGCTGATGACGCCCATATTTTTACCTATGATGGCAAGGCGCTGAATTTCGGTGCTGTGCGCTGGGCAGATGGCCGTCAGGCAGAACCCTTTGCCGAACCGCGCCAAAATGGACTGACGTATTCGGTCGCCCGCAGTGGAGACCGCATGGTCGTCAACGATATAAGTGACAGCCCCATCTTTCAGGATTGGCCGCTGGAGGGCGCCATTGTGGGATTACCATTGCTCCGCGACGATCAGGTAGTAGGGGTGATGAATGTCGCCATGCATACAGCGTATGAATTTGGCAAAAGCGAACTGCACATTCTGGAATTGCTTGCCGACCAGGCTGCCGTCGCGATTAACAATGCCCGTTTATATGGGGAAGTTCAGCGGCATGTCCACCAACTGGAAACGCTGAATACCGTCACGGTGGCGCTATCCACATCCTTGGAGTTAGATAACGTGCTGGAACTCATTCTCGATCAGATCGGACAAGTGCTGCCCCTTGATAGCGGAGCCATTTTCTTGCATGAAGAGGATGCATTGCCTGTGGTGGTCGATCGCGGTATCACGCCATCGGTCAAAGGGCATGTTTTCCCCGGTGAAAATGAACTTTTTAAAAAGCTACAACAAACGGGTGAACCGCTTATATTGAATAACGTTAAAGATGATTCTCGTTTCCAGAATTGGGGCCAGTCCGAGAATATAGCAAGCTGGATGGGCATTCCGCTGATCGCCCGCGACACCTTGATTGGCTTCTTGACCCTCGAAAGCGTCCAACCCGATGCCTACTCGCCTGAGCAAGCCGCTTTGGTGAGGCCATTTGCGGCCCAGGCAGCCCAGGCCATTCACAATGCCCGCTTATATGAGCGCATCATCCAGGACAGCAACGAAATAGAAAAACGCGTCCAGCAGCGTACCGAAGAATTGCAGAATTTCGTCAACTTGACGGCTGGACGCGAGATCCGCATGGCCGAGTTGAAGAAGGTCATCAAAAAGCTGCGCGCCCAGCTCGAAGGTGCTGGCATGACCCCGGTCGCCGATGATCCACTGGGGAAGCCTATTTCGCGATGATAAGTAAAAAAGATAAGGGCGTGTTTCAAACGAGCGGAAAAGTTCCGGAAATAGGGGTGTGCGGGGAGGGACACCCCCCGCACACCCCTATTTCCGGGATTACTTCCACTGGAATGAAATGCACCCAAAGGATAATGCCATGAACGGATTTCAGAACTTGTGGACGCGTTTGACTACGCCGTTTGCTAACGATCCGGATAACGCGCTCCGCGAATATATGACGCGAGTGATTCTACTTATGCAGGGAATCGCTTTGACTGTGTTCACCATACCGATTGTCGTTGGATGGATTACTGGCGCGTTCCCATTAGAAGCCATTATCACTATGCTGTCTTTGCTCGTGCCAACAATTGCAGGTTTCTGGTGGGCGTATCATGGACGTTGGCAAATTGCCAGGCACATTCCTCCGATCCTGTTTTTTGCCTTGGGGCTTTATTTTAGTTTCACTAGCCCTTTGGGCATGATATCGCTTCTCTTTTTCATCCTGGCAGTCATGCTAACAAGTATGTTGCAAGGGCTAAAAGTATATTGGCTCGTATTGGGGCTCAGTTTGGCGGCTTACTTTGCCATTGGGGCAGGACGCAGCCAGGAGTCTATTCAGGGTATCATTGAAGTAATCATCATTGTTGGGGGCACATCCACAGGCATAGCGCTCCTGCAGTGGTTTTCGATCAACCAGTTCCATCGCGCTATCTTGAAGGAGCATAAGCATCGAGAGGAATTAGACGACGCCAATCAGAATTTACATACAGAAATTGCTGAACGCGGGAGAGCAGAGCAGGAGTTGCGGGAGAGCGAAGAACGATATCAATTGTTATCCGACGCCACTTTCGAAGCGATCTTTTTATCTGAAAAAGGAATCTGTTTAGGACAAAACATGGCCGCCGAAAAAATGTTCGGTTATACATTAGATGAATCGCTGGGCAGACCGGGTACGGAATGGATTGCCCCAGGGTACCGTGACACGGTCATGAAGAAAATGCTGTCGGGTTATGAACAACCTTATGAAGCAACCGCATTAAGAAAAGACGGTTCTACGTTTCCCTGCGAAATACAGGGCCGCATGACGGATTATAAGGGTAAGCGCATCCGTATAACCGCCCTGCGCGATATTACCAATCGGATGCAGGCGGAGGAGTCGCTGCGGGAGAGCGAGATTCGCTACCGGGCACTCTTCGAACAGACCAATGACGCCGTGTTCCTCATCAGCCTGGATGGCATTCACATGGAGGTCAACCCGCAAGTCAGCGATATGCTGGGATATCCGGTGGATGAGATCATTGGTCGGCCGCTTTATTACTTTATCGTTCCGGAAGAAAAGCAAATCGGGCTTGATAGGCTGGCGCAATTGCTGGGTGAGCATACATTGCCAGTATACGAGCGCACCTTCCTCCGCAAAGATGGCACAACGGTTCCAGTGGAAATCACCGCTGCGCTGGTGCGCGACGCGGGGGGCAAACCATTGCACATACACAGCGTTGTGCGCGACATCACCGAGCGCAAGCGGGCCGAGGAAGAGTTGGCAAAACACCGGGATCATCTGGAGGAGCTGGTCGAGCAGCGCACTACTGAACTGAATCAGCGCGTAGAAATGGTGGAAAGCCTCAACCTGGGCATGTCGAATCTATTGAGCGATCTGAACGCCGCAAACGCAATCGCCGAAGAAAATGCTCGTAATCTGCGGCAGGTCAACGCCGACCTGGAATCCTTCACCTACTCCGTCTCCCACGACCTGCGAGCTCCCTTGCGGGCGGTGGATGGCTTCTCCCAAATCTTGCTGGAGGATTATGCCCAACAATTACCCGCTGAGGCTGTACGCTACCTGGACAAGGTCAGTGAGGGCGCCCAGCATATGGGTGAACTGATCCAGGACCTGCTCGATCTCTCGCGCCTGGGTCGTAAGCCGCTCCAAAAGATGCGCATCGATCCTGGGATGGTCGTGGAGCAGACCCTGAAGGAGTTGGCAAGAGAACAGGAGGGGCGCGCTGTCGAGATCGAGGTTGGCGATCTGCCGCCTTGCCAGGGCGATCCCTCACTGATGAAGCAGGTCTATCATAACTTGATCAGCAATGCACTTAAATTCACCCGCCAACGGGAAGATGCTAAAATCGAGATTGGATGGCAAGATTCAGGTGACGAGACAGTTTATTTCGTCAAAGACAACGGTGTGGGGTTCGATATGGAATACGCTGATAAGCTATTCGGTGTCTTCCAACGTCTGCATCCCGTTGAGCAATTCGAGGGCACTGGGGTGGGCCTGGCCATTGTGCAGCGCATCATCCGGCGTCATGGCGGTCGCGTTTGGGCTGAAGCCGAGGTTGACCTGGGAGCGACTTTTTATTTTTCGATACCTGAGGAGGACAGTTGTGAGTGAGCAAAGTTATAAACAGCCGGTGGAGATCTTACTGGTTGAGGATAATCCCAACGATGAAGAACTGACCTTGCGAGCGCTGAAGAAGCACAACCTGGCTAATCATATTCAGGTTGTGCGGGATGGCGCCCAAGCTTTGGATTATGTATTTTGCGAAGGGGAGTACGCCGATCTCGAAATGGCTGACTTGCCAAAAGTGATCTTGCTGGATTTGAAGCTCCCAAAAGTTTCTGGCTTAGAAGTGTTAGAGCGCATCAAGTCCGACCTGCATACCCAAGCTATCCCAGTGGTGGTGCTGACATCATCAGATCGAAACCACGATATCGAAAAGAGCTACAACCTGGGCGTTAACAGCTATATCGTCAAGCCGGTCGATTTCGAGCAGTTTACTGAGTCCGTACGACAGATTGGCCTCTATTGGTTGTTGCTCAACCAGCCTATTGAATAATATGGGTGTGTTTCATTCCACTGGAATGAAACGCACCCTATGGCCTGCTCTCCTGCTCTCGCCCGAGGCCTGTGCTGAGCTTGCGAAGTGACGGGCTTGGGAGCGGAGGTGTTTGTAGATTTCTGGAGAAATATGATGTCTATCTCTATCAAAGCACTCATCCTTGAAGACCGCCAAACTGATGCCGATTTGATGCTGCATGAGTTGAAGCGCGCGGGTTTTGAGGTTGAATGGGTGTGTGTGGAAGCGCGGGGAGATTATCTTGATCATCTAAGCAGCGAATGGGATATCATCCTGGCCGATTACTCACTGCCGCAATATAACGCCCTTCGGGCGCTTCAAGATATGCAAGCGCGCGGCCTGGATATCCCCTTCATCATTGTCACCGGATCGGTGAGTGAAGAGGTGGCGGTGGAATGTATGAAGCAGGGCGCTACGGATTACCTGCTCAAGGATCGTTTGACGCGCCTGGGTCCGGCTATCTCTCGGGCCATCGAGGAGAAACTCTTACACCTTGAAAGGATGCATGCTGAAAAGCTAATCCAGGAAAATGAGCTCAGGTACCGCACCATTTTCGAGACAGCGGCGGTGTCGATTTGGGAGGAGGATTTTACAGAGGTCAAACAAGCCTTTGATGACTTGAAACAACAGGGAGTTACAGATTTTCCAACGTACCTAAATGAGCATCCCGAATTTGTGGCTCAAGCCGCGCAAATGATCAAAGTCCGAGATGTAAACGAAGCCACGCTCAAGATGTTAGGCGCTCAGAACAAGGAGGAACTACTGGGCTCGCTGGACAAAGTTTTCGTGCCAGAGACGCTGCAGATATTTCGGGAAGAACTCATCGTCATCGCAGAAGGACAGACCTATTTCGAGGGCGAGAGCATCAACCAGACTTTGCAGGGGGAGCGCATTAATGTATTGTTGACCATGAAAATCCCCCAAGAGACCGCCCGCTTTGACAGCGTCCTGGTCAGCATTATTGATATCACCGAGCGCAAACGTTTGGAACAGCAATCTCAACGTTTACTGAAGCAGCAAATCGCTGCCAATCAACTGGCCTTATCCCTGGGGGAGTCATTGGAGCTTGCCGATGTCTACCAGATCATCTACAAACATGTGGTGGAGCTAATGGATGTGGATGCATTCGTTATATCATCTTATGAGCAGGCGGCGCAGCTCATCCATGCCGGCTTCGTGATCATGGAAGGCAATCTTCTTGACGCAACAAAACTTCCTCCCATACCCCTTGAGAAAGATGGGCTTGGAACCCAGAGTCAAGTTATCCGTACCGGAGACCCTATTTATATTCCCGACTTCCGGGTGGCAATGGTGAATACCGAAACCGAACATGTAATAACCGAAGACGGAGAAGTTCTCGAGGGATCTCCACCGGATGATCAGAGGGATGTATCAACCAATTCGGCCATCCTGGTTCCTATGAAGGATAAAGGGGTAACTATTGGGGTACTGCAAGTTCAGAGTCATTCACTGGACGCGTACTCCCTGGAAGATGTCGATCTTTTGTCGGGGTTGGCTAATGTGGCCTCGATCGCCATTCAAAATGCGCGCCTCTTTTCAGAAGCCCACCAACGCATGGAACGGCTGAAATCCCTGCACAGAATCGACCAAGCTATATCTGGAACAGTCAGTTTAGCGGTTGCTCTGGATGTGGTTTTAGAGCAGGCGGTCAATCAGTTGGAGGTCGATGCCGCGGCTGTGTTGTTATACCAGAAGGAGCTGCACACTTTAGAGTTTTCGGTGGGGCGCGGTTTTCGGACGGCCGCGCTTCAACATACTAATCTTCGATTGGGGCAGGGTTATTGCGGCATTGCTGCTTTGGAAAGGCGTATTGTCTATATTCCAGATTTAAACGATCAAGAAACCGAGTTCCAAAGATCTCCCCTCTTCAAGGATGAAGGCTTTGTCTCGTATTATGGTGTTCCGTTGCTGGCCAAAGGACAGTTAGCCGGTGTTCTGGAAATCCTTCATCGTGAATCCCTTTCATTCTCACCAGAGTGGGAAGAATTCATGGAGACACTGGCCAGCCAGGCCGCGATTGCCATCGACAATATCACCATGTTCAAAGACCTGCGAACCTCCCACATGGAATTGAGTCTTGCCTACGATGCCACCATTGAAGGATGGGCACGCGCTTTAGAGTTGCGCGATATGGAAACCGAGGGGCATAGCCGGCGTGTGGTAGATTTGACCATCAAGATTGCCCGTGAAATGGGGATATTTGATCAGGAATTGGTGCACGTCCGCCGCGGGGCATTGCTGCACGATATTGGCAAGATGGGTGTCCCGGATAATATCTTGCAAAAGAAAAGTTCGCTTAGTGATGATGAGTGGGTGATCATGCGGCAGCATCCGGTACACGCTTTCGAGATGCTTTCCCCGATAGCTTATTTACGCTCTGCCCTGGATATTCCTTACTGCCATCATGAGAAATGGGATGGCAGCGGCTATCCTCGTGGTCTGAAGGGTGAGCAGATACCTTTGCCAGCGCGTATTTTCGCCATTGTGGATGTCTGGGATGCCTTGCGTTCGGATCGACCTTATCGAGATGCCTGGCCTGAGGATAAGATGATCGACTACCTCCGTGAGCAATCCGGCCAATACTTCGACCCCAGGGTGGTGGATGTATTTTTGAGGATGATTGCAGGGGAAGTAATTGAAAAATAGGATACAAGCCGCGCTTTGCGCCAGCTTGCATCCTATTTTTCAATCTCAGTGCTCTCTGCGGTATGGTTTTATTCTACCTACGCCTGCCACCAATCCCAGCTATCA
Organism: Anaerolineales bacterium; assembly: GCA_016783125.1. Taxonomy (GTDB): domain Bacteria; phylum Chloroflexota; class Anaerolineae; order Anaerolineales; family UBA11858; genus NIOZ-UU35. The sequence continues at coordinate 518 of JADHXE010000012.1, read as the reverse complement.
TAGAAGCCCAATACAATAACTGCAAGATCGCAGTAAAGATGGCGGCGACGTAGGTCAGCGCGGCGGCGTTGAGCACCGCGTTGACGCCGCGCTGCTCATCTTCGGTGCGGATCAACCCCGAGTTCGTCAGCAGGGCCTTGGCTCGGGCTGAGGCATTTAGCTCCACGGGTAGAGTCGCCAACGAGAACAGTGCTCCTCCAGAGAAGACCATTACTCCCAACCAGGCCAGATCGGTCAACCTGAGGAACAGGCCGATCATGATCAAAATCCAGCCCAGGTACGAGCCGATATTGACCACCGGCACCAGCATACTGCGGACGCGCAAAGGGAAATACTCGTCCTGATCTTGCATGGCATGCCCCAATTCATGCGCGGCGATAGCCAGGGATGCCACCGAGTCGCCCTGGTATACGCCTTGCGAGAGCCTGAGCACCTTGGAGCGCGGGTCATAGTGATCGGTGAGTTTGCCGCGCGTGCCTTGAATCTCTACATCAGAGAGACCCGCGTAACGGGTCAGG